>NZ_QBLR01000012.1:0-40361 GCF_003070835.1 Halanaerobium sp.
CATCGTCATCGTCTCTATCATCGTCATCGTCATCGTCTCTATCATCGTCATCGTCATCGTCTCTATCATCGTCATCGTCGTCATCGTCGTCATCGTCTCTGTCATCATCATCTCTGTCGTCATCATCATCTCTGTCATCATCGTCTCTGTCATCATCATCTCTGTCATCATCGTCTCTGTCATCATCATCTCTGTCATCATCATCTCTGTCATCATCATCTCTGTCGTCATCGTCTCTATCATTATCATCGTAGAGGTCATCTAAATTATCGAAATCATTATCCAGGTCATCATAGCTGCCATTGGAGTCTAATATCTGAGATATCTCGTCCAAATTGACACCTTCATCATAATGAAGGTCAAATACTTTATCAAAAATATTTTCTTTCTCCTGTGAGTTAAGATTCTGGTTGCCAGAAATCTTCTGAATGACTTGTCTAAAATCTGAATTTTCCTGGGCACCTACCAGTGAAGCCGGCATTAAAGCAGTTAAGATCAGCAGTGAAACTAAAAAAGTTGATAAATATTTTTTCATAATTGTCATACCTCCTTATAATTATTATTCAGCATAACATTAATTTTTATTGAATAATAGTAATTATATAACATTTCTCTGTTGCCGCAGAGCAATTTATGCTATAATAAATTAAGAGTTAATTTAAGTCTTAAATTATATCATCAGGGAGGAAAAATAATTATGAATCTAGATCACCGTCAGCAAAAATCAAAATTTAAAATTTTAAACAGCAATGGAGAGCCGCTCAAAAACCAGGAAGTTGAAATTTCCCAGAAAGATCACGAATTTCTCTTTGGCTGTAATGGTTTTGAATTTGTCCCCTATGCCAGTGACCAGCTTGATGCTGAAGCGGCTGCGGAGACTGAAAAATACATAGCCAGATTTTTAGATATTTTCAACTTTACCACCCTTCCCTTTTACTGGGGGCAGTTTGAACCAGAAAGAGGAAAACCGCGAACTGAAGAACTAAAAAAAGCAGCCCAATTCTGTCAGCAGAATAATTTAACTGTTAAAGGACACCCTTTAAGCTGGCATACTCTGGCTCCTGACTGGCTTTTAGATTTAAGTAATCAGGAAATCTGGGAGGCGCAGATCAAACGGGTTAAAAGAGATCTCAATGATTTTAAAGAGCTGGTTGATATGTGGGATGTAATTAATGAAGTAGTGATTATGCCCAATTTTGATAAATATGATAACGGCTTAACCAGAGTTGCCCAGGCTAAAGGCAGAATTAAGGTGATTAAGGAACTTTTTGACACCTCTCAAAAGGAAGCTCCAAAGGCCACATTTATCCTCAACGATTTTAATACTACAGCTGCCTACGAAATTTTAATCGACGGCTGTCTGCAGGCCGGAGTTGAAATTGATAATATCGGAATCCAGTCCCACATGCATCAGGGTTACTGGGGTCTGGAAAAAACTCAGGATGTTTTAGAAAGGTTCAGCCGTTTTGGCATCCCGATTCAGTTCAGTGAGGTAACTATGGTTTCCGGAGAGCTGATGCCTGCTCATTATCTTGATTTAAATGATTATCAGGTTGAAAACTGGCCTTCTACTAAGGCTGGAGAAAAAAGACAGGCAGAAAATGTGGTGGAGTTTTACAAAACACTTTATGGTCATCCACTGGTTGAGGGGATTACCTGGTGGGATTTAATTGACGGCCAGTGGCTCAATGCTCCTTCCGGCCTCTTAAGAGAAGATTATTCACCAAAACCAGCCTACAATGAGCTCAAAAAATTGATTAAAGATGAGTGGTGGACTGAAACCAAAAAGCTTAAAACCGATGTAAATGGTGAGCTTGAGTTCACCGGTACAATAGGAGATTACAGTTTAAAGATTAAAGATAAAGAAATTGATTTCAAATTAGAAAAAAATCAGGCTGAAATTTCTCTTAGTTTAGCTTAGCTTTTTAATCAAATCAAATAAGCAGATAAACTAAACCCTTCTCTTTAAAATTTTTGAGAAGGGTTTTTTATGATATTTATTATATTCTACTTGATTTCTCTGATCCAGCCTTCAGGGGCCTCAATAACCCCAAGCTGCATCTGAGTTAGAGTTTCATATAATTTTTTAATTACCGGTCCCATAGCTTCCATGCCGCTGGAAAGTTCAATCTCCTGCTCACCATTAACTATCTTACCGACTGGCGAAATTACAGCTGCTGTACCGCAGAGACCTGCTTCAGCAAAATCCTTAACTTCCTCAAGTTTAACCGGTCTTTCTGTAACCTTTAAATCAAGGTAGTTTTCAGCCAAATAAAGGATTGACCTTTTAGTTATTGAAGGAAGGATAGAATTGGACTCTGGAGTTACCAGTTCCTGATCTTCAGTGATGAAAATAATATTAGCTCCACCACTCTCCTCAACATAGGTTCTGGTAGCTGCATCTAAAAAGAGATTTTCATCATAACCCTCTTCGTGAGCCTCGACTGTAGTATTTAAGCTCATCGCATAGTTGAGTCCTGCCTTTAAATGACCGGTTCCTCTCGGTGCTGCTCTGTCATCCTTACTTACTCTTAAAGTGAGTGGATTTACCCCACCTTTAAAATATGGTCCGACCGGAGTTGCATAGAGTCTGAACTGAAACTCTTCTGCCGGTTTGATGGCGATTACATCTTTTGAGCCGAAGATAAAGGGGCGGAGATATAAAGAAGCTCCTGTTCCATAGGGAGGTACCCAGTCAGCGTTGGCCTCCACAACCTGATCAACTGCTTCCAAAAATCTTTCTTTAGGAAATGACGGCATCCTCAGTCCCTGAGCCGAATTAATCATTCTTTCTGCATTCAAATCAGGTCGGAAAGTAACAATTTTATCGTCCTTAGTGGTATAGGCCTTTAAACCCTCAAAAACCTGCTGACAGTACTGCAGGACAGCCGCACTCTCATTGATCACCACATTTGATTCGGCTGTTAATTTACCCTCACCCCAGCTGCCATTTTTATAATTTGCTATGTACCTCTTATCGGTTTCGTGATACTCAAATCCTAAATTTTCCCAGTCTAAATTCTTTTTTGCCATAATTAATTCTCCTCTCTGCTCTCATCTCTAGTATTTTATCAATTCAATATTTGACTGCTCCAGCAGTTTTTCTGCAAATGGATCAGAATAAGCGTTTTTAAAATATATTTTCTCAACTCCGGCATTAATTAAGATTTTGGTGCAGATAATACAGGGCTGATGGGTACAGTAAACTGTAGACCCTTCCGTCTTTACCCCGTGAAATGCTGCCTGGGCAACTAAATTCTGCTCTGCGTGAACTCCCCTGCAGATTTCATGTCTCTGACCACTTGGAACCTCCATTTCTTCCCGCAGACAGCCGGTTACCTCACAGTGGGGAATATCCTTTGGCGCCCCATTATAGCCGGTTGCCAGGACTTTTTTGTTTTTCACTAAAACGGCCCCAACCTTTCGCCTGAGGCAGCTTGCCCGGGTGGCAGCCAGTTCTGCCATTTCCATAAAATATTCATTCCAGTCCGGTCGGTTCAAATCAATCACTCCCAATATAAATTATAATCCTATCATAACATTTTTTATTCTAAATATGCAAAAAAACTCCCCTGATGAAATTTATTATCACAGGGGAGTTTGGATTAGTTATTCAATTATTAAATAAGCTAATTTGTGGTTAAACCTGAGCTTATCCAAGCAGTTGATGGTAATCCTGAATTGCCCTCATCTCGTAGTCGTTATTGATTTCAGCCTCAATACCGTCCACACTAGCTCTGGCGGCATTGGTCGTTGTAATATAGGGCAGCTTATATTTAATTGCTGCTGCTCTGATATAGCTGTCATCTTCTATTCCTTCTTTGCCGATCGGAGTATTGATCAGCAGCTGAATTTCTTCATTTTTAATGGCATCTACAATATTGGGGCGTCCGTGGCCCAGTTTATTGATCAGCTCTGCCTCGACTCCATTCTGCTCCAGGAAGTCTTTAGTCCCCGGGGTAGCAAGAATTTCAAAACCGAGTTTTTTAAGTTTTTTTGCTGTGGGCAGTATTTTTTCCTTATCCCGGTCATTGACTGTAATTAAAACCTTGCCCTCAGTCGGCAGCTCGAGTCCGGCAGCTGTTTGAGCCTTGTAGAAGGCCTGAGCATAGGTGCTGGCAATTCCCATTACCTCACCGGTAGCTTTCATTTCCGGTCCCAGTACGGTATCCACATTTTCGAATTTATCAAAGGGGAAAACCGCTTCCTTGACACCGGTATAAGGGATCTCCTGGTCCTCAAGCTCCATTGCAGCCAGCGATTCTCCGAGCATCAGTCTGGTTGCCAGTTGAGCCATGTTAACACCAGTCACCTTACTTACCAGGGGAACTGTTCTGGAAGCTCTGGGGTTTGCTTCAATAATATAGACCTGACCCTCATAGATTGCAAACTGAATATTCATCAGCCCTACAACTTCAAGAGCAGAAGCAATTTCGGCTGTATATTTTTTGATCGTCTCAAGCTGCTCCTCAGTAATCTCCAGTGAAGGAATGGCACAGGCACTGTCACCTGAATGGATTCCGGCTTCTTCTATATGCTCCATAACTGCAGCCACAAAGGTCTCCTCACCATCGGTCAGGGCGTCAACTTCTGCCTCCAGCGCATCTTCTAAAAACTTATCGATTAAAACCGGATGCTCAGCTGAAACTTCAGCCACCTGGGACTCTAAATAATGATCCAGGCTCTTTTTATTATAGACAATCTCCATTCCCCGACCTCCGAGGACATAGGAAGGTCTGAGCATCAGCGGGTAGCCAATCTTTTCTGCAATTTGATAGGCCTGCTCGACTGATTTGGCAACATCACTTTCCGGCTGTGGTATCTCCAGTTTCTGCATCAGTTTTCTAAACTCTTCTCTGTTTTCAGCAAAGTCGATGCTGGCCGGAGAGGTTCCTAAAATATTTACTCCTGCATTTTCCAGCTCCTCAGCAATATTCAGTGGTGTCTGACCACCAAACTGAACAATTACTCCTTCCGGCTTCTCTTTTTCGTAAATCCTGAGGACATCCTCGGCTGTCAGCGGTTCAAAATATAGTTTTGAAGAAATATCATAATCTGTGGAGACAGTTTCCGGATTACAGTTGACCATTACCGAATCATATCCCATTTTATCGAGGGTAAAGGATGCATGGACACAGGCATAGTCAAACTCAATTCCCTGTCCGATTCGATTTGGTCCTCCACCTAAGATCATTACTTTTTTGGAATCAGAAGCTGCAGCTTTTTCCTCAGCCAGATTATAGGAAGAGTAATAGTACTCACCCTCGGCTCCACTAACCCTGACCAGGTCAAAATTGTCATTTTCAACTGCATACTTGCGGGCTTTCCGCAATTTTTCTTCCTCATAATTTAGGATTTCAGCCAGATATTTATCGGAAAAACCCTTTTCTTTGGCCTCAACCAGAAGCTCTGCCGGCAGGGTCTGACCCTGATGTTTAAGCAGTTTCTTTTCCAGTTCCACCAGCTTCAGCATTTCTTCTAAAAACCAGCTTGAAATGTGGGTAATCTCTTTAATTTCTTCAACACTGATTCCGCGGCTGAAGGCCTCATAGATTAAAAAGTGGCGCTCACTGGAAGGGGTCATTAATTTTTCTAAAATTTCTTCTTCGCTCAGCTCTTTATGCTTTTTAACATTGCCAAAACCTGAGCGGCCGATCTCCAGGGAGCGGATCGCTTTTTGGGCGGCCTCTGCATAATTTTTACCGATACTCATCGCCTCACCCACAGCTTTCATCTGGGTGCCTAGCTTATCTTCAGCTCCGGGGAATTTCTCAAAAGACCAGCGGGCATATTTAACAACCACATAGTCTCCTCCTGGCTGATAGTGAGCCAGGTTTTCTCCATTATAATAGGGCAGCTCATCTAAGGTGATTCCCACAGAGAGCTTGGTTGAAATTCTGGCAATTGGAAATCCGGTTGCCTTGGAGGCCAGAGCTGATGAGCGTGAGGTTCTGGGGTTCATTTCAATAATTACCAGCCTGTCCTCTTCCCGGTTATAGGCAAATTGAAAGTTAGCACCCCCGATAACTCCGATTGCATCTGCAATCTGATAACTGTAATCTTCGATTCTCTGCTGCACATCTTCGCCAATGGTCAGCATCGGTGCCACACAGAAGCTGTCTCCTGTATGGACTCCCATTGGATCCACATTTTCGATAAAACAGATTGAAATTTTCTTTTCATTCTGGTCCCGGACCAGTTCGAGCTCCAGCTCCTGCCAGCCAATTACAGCTTCTTCGACTAAAACCTGGTTGATCATACTGGCAGCTATCCCATTATCAGCTACATTTCTCAATTCTTCTACGTTATAGACGAGACCACCACCAGCACCGCCCATTGTGTAGGCCGGGCGGACAACTACCGGAAAACCTAAGTCCTTAGCAATCATTTCTGCCTCATCCACACTGTAGGCCGGCAGACTTTTGGGCATTGGAACTCCCAGTTTTTCCATCTCTTCTTTAAATTTAATTCTGTCTTCTCCCCGCTCAATTGCTTCCGGCTGGATTCCAATAATCTCTACTCCATATTTCTCCAAAATCCCTTTTTCATAAAGCTCGGAAGCTAAATTAAGTGCTGTCTGGCCCCCTAAATTGGAAAGCAGGGCATCAGGTTTTTCCTTTTTAATAATGCGCTCGATACTCGCTGCAGTCAGGGGTTCTATATATGTACGGTCTGCCATCTCCGGGTCGGTCATAATGGTGGCCGGATTCGAATTTACAAGTACAATTTCATAGTTTTCTTCCATCAGTGCCTTACAGGCCTGAGTTCCAGAATAATCAAACTCACAGGCCTGACCGATTACTATCGGTCCTGAACCAATAATTAAAATCTTTTCTAAATCTTCTCTTTTGGGCATTAATTCTCTCCTCCTCAAATTATTTAGCCTTGTATATAGATTTTAGATAAAAACTCATATTCCTGCTTGAAGATTAATGTTTAAATTCATTAAATATTAAAAAAATAAAGCCGGGCTGAGCAGAAGACTCAGACCCAACTTATTCTTAAGATTATTTTACTGCAACAGCCGCAATTTCTACTTTAACATCCTTAGGCAGCCTGCTGACTTCCACACAGGCCCTGGCAGGAGCATCTTTAGTGAAATATTCGGCATAGATTTGATTGATCTGATTAAAATTATCCATGTCAGAGATAAATAATTCACACTTAACTACATCCTGCAGTGAGTAACCGGCTGCTTCTAATACAGCCTTTAAATTCTCCAGTGACTGAACTGTCTGTTTTTTTAGATCGTCGCCCACCAGCTCCCCTGTTTCAGGATTAATTGGAATCTGTCCTGAAATAAAGAGTTGATTATTGACCTCCACCGCCTGAGAATAAGGACCAATAGCAGCTGGGGCATTTTCTGTATTTATAATTTTTTTAGTCATAATTATCTCTCCTTCTTTAATCTCTTTTTAATAATTATAGATTGTATATTTTGAAACATTTAACTCCTCAGCAACACTTTTAGCAAAATTCGCATCTAATCCTGTTTTTCTTTCAGATTTAATTTTAAAGTGATTCAGTCTGCAGTTCTTTTTTAATTCTGCAGGCAGTTGGAGTTACAGCCAGTCCGCCACAGGAAGTTTCCTTAAGGCTTTCCGGAAGTGCATCTCCCACTTCCTTCATGGCTGTGATCACCTCATCTATTGGAATTACACTTTCAACCCCGGCCAGGGCCATTTCTGCAGCTGTGACAGCATTGCTGCTGCCGATGGCATTTCTCTTAATACAGGGTACCTCAACCAGACCTGCAACCGGATCACAGACCAAACCCAGCAGATTTTTTAGGGCCACTGCTGCTGCAGAAGCAACCGCCTGATTGCTGCCTCCCATCAGATAGGTGATTGCTGCTGCTGTCATTGCCGAAGCAGATCCGCATTCTGCCTGACAGCCGCCAGCTGCTCCTGAAACTGAGGCCTGTTTGGCAATAACCATGCCAAAGCCAGAGGCAACAAACAGAGCCTCTATAATTTTTTCTTCTTCAAATTGATATTCTTCAGCCAGAGTTAAGAGGGAACCGGGCATAATCCCACAGGAACCGGCAGTTGGACAGGCCACGATCTTCCCCATAGCTGAGTTCAGTTCCGAAACCGCCAGAGTATTGGCTATGATGCGGGAAAATAGGTCGCCAACCAGGCTTTTTCCTTCTTTTCTTGCCTGATCTACTAATTTTGCATCTCCTCCGGTCAAACCACTCATTGATTTTATATCCTGATTTAAAGCAGGTTTAACTGATTCCCGCATGACTTCTAAGGTTTCTTTCATCTTTTCCCTTACTTCTGCTTCCGAAAGTTCAGTAATCTTAATTTCCCGGTCGATAACCACCTGAGCCAGTGAGATTTCCTTTTTTTCTGCAATTTCGATTAATTCTTTTACTGTATTAAAATTTTCCACTCTGCTGCCTCCTCTTTAATTCAACGGCTTAATTAGTTTTGAAGTTTTGATGCCGGGGATACCTCTAATCAGGGACAGAATCTGATCTTCAATCTCATGGTCAAGGTTGATAATTGCTGTCGCCTGGTGACCTTTTCGCTCTCTTAAAACCTGCATTTCGGCAATGTTTAAATTATAGATATTTAAAATTTCCGAAATCTTGGCAATTAATCCCGGCTGGTCCTGGTGAAAGGTGATCAAAGTATAGTATTCTCCCTTTAAGTTTACCTCAGTATTATTTAACCTTGTAACAACTATTTTGCCGCCGCCAACCGAGGATGCTGTAATTGTTGTGTTGACTCCGTCTACATCTGTAATTTCCAGTTTTACAGTATTGGGGTGAACATTTTCTAATTTAATTGGAAAAAATTCAAATTTAATTCCCATCTCTGCTGCTGTTTTCAGCGAATCCTTGATTTTTGGATCATCAGTCTTATAGCCTAAAAGTCCGCCAATAATGGCCCTGTCTGTACCATGACCTTTATATGTTTCTTTAAAAGAACCGTGAAAATATATTTTTATATCCTGATATTCATTATTTACAATTTCTTTGGCAAGATTGCCGATCCTGACAGCTCCGGCTGTATGTGAGCTGGATGGGCCAATCATAACCGGACCAATCATATCAAAAGCACTTAGATTATCCATTAATGCACCACCTAAAAAAGATTTTAAAACTATATTTCAAACAATTTATGTAACTCTTACAAAATATTTTAAAGTGTCCACCAGCAGTTGTCAAGAATTTCGACTTTAACAGAAAAAAGACCGGTATTGCTACCGGCTCAAATTTGCTAGGAAACAAAATTTTCTCTTTTATTTTCTCTAAGTTCCTTTAGTTCTTTTTCTGACTCAAGAAATACCTTCAAGTAATCTCCTACAACTTCTAGATGTTTCTTCTCCTGCAGCAGATCATCAATTAATTCTTTTATTTTAGCGAGAGATTCTATCCGACTGAGGCTGAGTTTGGTAACCAATTTTTTGTCATTAAAGAGTTTACTGCAGTTAACAAACCTGATTAGCTCTTCCTCAGTAATCTGATGTGGATGACTACCTTCAAGTTCCAGACATTTTCTGGCTTCTGCAATTTCTGGAATTTTATATTTATCCTTAAGCTTCAACGCAGTTAATATCTCTGCTGTCACAATCTCCGGATATAAAACACTGCCATTTTTAATTTTCACCCGGGAGATAACTCCCTTTCTGGACCAGTCACGAAGTCTGAGTTCGGTATAAATTGGAGGGATTTCATCACCCCTTATCTCTTCTACAAGTCTGCGAGCACCATCTAAGGAAATCATAAATATCAGATCCTTTCCTGTGCTGTTAACACTATGTCAACAAGACAACTCACTTCTCTTAACTGCGCTCATCTTCGAAAAAATCCTGCCGATGTCCTTCTGTAATCCTCCATTTTCTGGCAACTTTCTTCGCCTTCAATTCTTTTTTCTTTATCAACTTCAAAACCGAATTTCTGGAGATTTTTAGCATATCAGCGACCTCATCTGTAGTATATACCTTCATCTAAAATCTCTCCTTTCTTACAATTATATTATACTACAGATTGATGGAGTTTTCAATTTTTTGAATACTATTTGAATATACCCTGACATATCTTTGAGCTTATTTGAAATATTTAATTTAAACTTTCTTCAAAAAACTGATCAGCCCTTCTACAGATAAAATTTTTATAGATCTTCGAGTTTTTGAAATTCTGCTGCTGCCTGGTCAATATTAAATTCTAAATTTCCTCTAAATATTCTAATGAAATTATGTCGAAAAATAATATCTGCTGTCTTATCTAAAATTTCTGAGCTAAATAGCCAAAGAATCTTCAATAAACCCCCAAAGAATGGAAAAGATTTTTCGGCCTTAATCAGATATAATTAAGATATGGATGAAATTAGTAATGATTTTTAAATTTGGGGGGATTCAGATGGAAAAAACACTTGCTTTAGTTACTGCTGGAGGCCGACTTGACCTTTTGTCTAAAACTCGTTCAAAGGCTGCCCTGCCATTTGCGGGGAAATTTAGGCTGATTGATTTTACTTTAAATAACTGCATAAATTCGGGCATTGAAAATATTGGCGTTATAACTCAGTATATGCCCTATTCATTAAGAGAACATATTGGGATCGGTAAGCCCTGGGATTTAGACCGCAAAAATGGAGGAATCACTATTCTGCAGCCCTATAAGGGTAAGGAGGGTGAAGACTGGTATTATGGTGATGCACAGGCTGTCTACAATAATCTAAGTTATATTATGAGTAATGGTCCTGAAGAAATATTAATCCTGCCGGGGAACCTGGTCTATAAAATGAATTATCAAAAATTAATCAGACAGCATCGAGAAAATGATGCTGATTTAACTTTAGCAGCTAACAATATTCCCTATCCTGATGCCCGTCACTTTTCTATTTTAGATTATGAAGATAATCTGCAGTTAAAAAACATAAAAAAGGAAGAAGAACCTGCTAAAAATCTGGTTTCAATGGGGATTTTTGTCTTTAAAAAAGAGGTGCTCGTTAAATATTTAAAAGAGTACTGCAGTCAGGGAGCAGTGGATTTTGAAACAGAGATAATTCCGCAGATGCTTGCTGATCAGAAAAAGATTTTCATCTCTAAATATCAGGGCTACTGGAGGAGTATTAGAACAGTTCAATCTTACTGGAAAAGTAATCTGGAAACTACTGACGCTGTTCCGGAAATTAACCTCTATGATCCAGACTGGCCAATCTATACCCGCAGTGAGGAAAAACCTCCAGTTAAATTTGGCCCTCATAGCCTGAGTACAAAAAGTTTGATTGCCAATGGCGCAATTGTCAACGGCAGAGTGGAAAATTCGATTATTGGACCGGGTGTCTACATCGAAACTGGAGCCCTGGTTAAAAATTCTATCATCTTAAATGATTCCACAATCCGCAAAAATTCACTGGTCAACAAAAGCATTATTGATAAAAATGTGGAAATTAAAGAAAATGTACAGATAGGTTATGGAAATGATTTTACGGTCAACTCTGATTCAGAAAACAATCTGGAAAACGGTCTAAATTTAATTGCAAGAAATATTTCTGTTGACTCCGGCTGCATTATTCACCGCAACTGCCGGATAGCCAGGGACCTAAAAAGAGGCCAGTTTAAAAATAATGAGATTCTAAGTGGAACTACAGTAGAATAGGTAATTTTAAAAAAATAAGCCGGGCTTGAGTTTCTGCCCGGCTTTAATAAATTAAGATTAAAATAAATTTTAATAATCCTCACTGCTGATATAAAGTTTTAAACTTTTTAGATAGTCAACATCATAGGGCGAATCTTCTTTGAAAATAATAGCCCTGATAAATGCAATTTTGGGGCTTAAAGACTTTTTAGACTCTTTATCTTCATTTAGGGTAATCTGAAAACGCCTCTCTTCACTGCGGCTGACAATTACAAAGGCATTCTCTTTATCTGAAAATGTATAAACATAATTTTGGGGATCAAAAACTGCATCATCCTCAGCAAAGGCAATATAATAATACTGGCTGTCATTGAACTCAAAGGTTGCAATCTTATAGTTTTCAATTAGATATTCAAGTCTACTTTCAGTTAACTGCAGCTCTATTCCCTTAATATAACCCTGATCATCAAGGTCATTTTGAAATTCTTCTATAAAATCTCCATCCATAATTGCATCAGTATATTTTTTATCAGGCCAGTTAAGCTTATTTAATTTAAGATAAACATTATCTACTACTTCTATTGGCTGGTTGGATGCAATTAATCTGCTCTTATCATAATTATCTTCATAGTGTTTGCTAAATTTCTGCAGATAAATATATCCCATATCACAGCTTTGATCACAGGTAATATCCATATTTTTATGCCTCCTTATCTAATACACATTCTATATCTATTCTTAAAAACCTGCCTTCAGTTAGCAATAATTTCTAACTATTATTATAACAAAATTTGAGAAAAAATTTAATAAATAAAATACAAAATGGAAAAAAGTAGGCTGCTTTTGGATCAGAGCTGAAAAAATCACAGAAATTTGAATTTTAGCTGGCGGGGATTTATAATTATATTAATTAAAAGAGGTGATGGCAAAATGTACTGGAATTTTTTGATTTCCCTGGCGGCATTTACAGTTATCTATTTTGTGCTGCTTTATTCAACCAGATTTATCTTAAAAGATTTAAGTGAAAAGCGATATAAACAGATTAGAGAAAACCTTAAGATTCCTCTGCTCTATCTGCTGATAAATATTGCGCTTTTGATTCCTTTTTATTATCTCAAAGAGAGCAATGAATTACTTGCTTTTTTGAATCACTTTTTAAGAATTACAATTATCTTTTTAATCAGCTGGTTTATAATTCGGCTGATGCATTTAATCAGGCTCTATCTTGATGATACTCATAAAATTGATGTCAGCAATAATTTAAAGGCCCGAAAAATACATACTCAGTACCGAATCTTAGAGCGGGTTATTAAAGTTTTGATTATCTTTATTGCAGTTGCTGCTGCCCTAATGACTTTTGATTCGATCAGGCAGGTCGGCATCAGTTTATTTGCTTCTGCAGGTGTGGCCAGTATTATTATTGGTTTTTCTGCCCAGAAGATTATTGCCTCGATTATTGCCGGCATCCAGCTTGCTATAGCTCAGCCAATTAGGGTTCAGGATGTAGTTATCGTCAACGGTGAGTGGGGCTGGATTGAAGAAATTAATTTAACTTATGTGGTGGTTAAAGTCTGGGACCGCAGAAGGCTGGTTGTCCCCACAACTTATTTTATCGATAATATTTTTCAGAACTGGACCCGAAAATCATCTTTTATTCTGGGAACTGTCTTTTTATACACAGACTACACAATTTCTGTTGATGCAGTCAGAGAGGAACTGGACCGGCTGCTGGAGGATAATAAGCTCTGGGACGGCAAAGTTAAGGTAGTTCAGGTAACTGATGCCAGTGAAAAATCGATGGAGCTGAGAATTTTAGTCAGTGCTGATGACTCACCAACAGCCTGGGAACTCAGAGTTTATCTGCGGGAAAAGCTGATCAAATTTATCCAGGAAAATTATCCCGAGAGTCTGCCCAGAACCAGAGTCGAATTTCCGGAAGATAAATAAAACCCATACACAGCTAAACCATGTATGGGTACACTTTTGTTATAAGCATTACATTTTTACTTTTGGAAGAGATAATGGCTGATAAACCACTCATCTCCACCGTTATAACCAAAGAACTCAGCCGAGGATATGAAAAATAGGCGCCAGTAATTCCACCACTTCTCAGCATCCTGAGCTCCATAGGTTGATTCTAAAATTGGATAAATAGACTGTTTTTTCTGGTCCATTATTGAAAGCCAGGCCTCTAGAGTTTTCTGATAGTGGCTGCCTGATACTGCCCACTGCTTTTCTAAACTAAGGTCACTGCTAAAATAATGGAGCAGATCCTGGCTGGGCATTGTGCCGCCACTGAAAAAATAGCGGGCCATCCAGTCAGTATTTTTGCTGTCCTGATAGGTAAAGGGATAAAATTGATGGGTAAAAATGTGAATAAATAGTTTGCCCTCATCAGTTAAAAAGCTACTCACTTTCTCCATTAACTTCTGATAGTTGCGCATATGTTCAAACATCTCGACCGATACTATCCGATCAAATCTGGCATCTGTAGAAAAATTATTGATATCTGCTTTTACCGCTCTTAGATTCTCGATTCTATTGTTAGCTGCCAGCTGATTGATATAATTTATCTGCAGCTTTGAATTGGAGACTGCAATAATCCTCGAATCAGGAAATTTTTTTGCCAGATAAAAAGAAAGGGATCCCCAGCCGCAGCCGAGTTCCAAAATATTCTGTCCATTTTCAATTTCTGCCCTCTCGGCAGTCAGCTTCAGCATCTCATCTTCAGCCTGGTCAAGTCTCTGCTGCAGGTCATCCTGTTTTTTTAACTTTTTATAGCTTAGATCATCAGACCATAAACAGCAGCTGTACTTTAAATTTCTGCCCAGAATTTTTTCAAAAAACTCAGGTGGAAGTTCGTAGTGCTGCTCATTAGCCGCTTCGGTTTGAACAGCTATTGGCTGTGTTTTCAAATTTTCCCTAAACATTTTTAAGTATTTAAATCTTGCTTCAATTGTAAGCTTATTCTGCTTTTTAATCCGCTTTTTGACAATCCTTCTAATTCCTCTTCTCAATAAAAAGTCAGGTATTTTTCCAGTTGCCAGAATATTATCTAAATCCAAAGTTATCACCTCAATAAGTGATTATTTATAAAAATATTATTAGTTAATATTATACAGCAGTATTATTAAAATTGCATTAACTAATTAAAATTGCATTAACTAAAAGTTATTTTTTTATAAAATAGCCGGCAGTAATACTGACAATCAGCGCCAAAGTCATAGCAGGTAGGAAATTTAAATTAAAATATCTAATAATAAACACAAGAACGAGACCAATGCCAAAATAAATTAGATTCTTCTTAGTTTTATCAGTCATTTTATCATCCTTTATAGTTCGGTATTTTCTTTTATTTTAGTTAAAAATTCTCTGCCATAGCGGGAATACTTTACTTCTCCAACTCCACTTACTTCAAGCATCTGAGATTGATTTTGCGGCAGAACCCGGCACATATCCTTTAAAGTGCTGTCGTGAAAAATAATATAGGGTGGGACACCTTCCTTTTGGGAAATTTCTTTGCGCAGCTCTTTTAAAATCATAAAAAGCTCGCTGTCCTCACTGACCTGTTTTTGTTCTGCTTCTACCCTTTTTTCTACCTCGAGTTCGCCGTTCATAATCTGATATGATTTTTGATTTAACTTTAAAAGTGGGTACTTAGCTCCTGACTGGCTCAGATAATCATCGGCCACCAGCAGATTAATCAAATTCTTAATCTCCTTAATCGTATAACCCGGCATAATCCCGTAGGTTGAAAGCTGATCGAAATTTGATTCTAGAATCTTCTGGCTCTTTGAACCTGCCAGCACCTTGGCTGTAACAGTAATTCCCCAGCGCTGATCAAGCCGGTAAACACAGGATAAAATTTTCTGCGCCTCAACTGTGATATCTTTCAAATCCCGCTGGTCATTGCAGCTGCTGCAGTTATTACAGCTCGCCGGTACCTTTTGGTCACCAAAATATTCTAAAATATAGGCGCGCAGACACCTGCTGGTGTGGCAGTAATCGACCATCTGCTGCAATTTTTTTAGATGCTCCTCTTTTCTTGTTGAGGAAGACTCTACCTGATCGATTAAAAATTTCTGAATATGCTTATCTCCCGGTGAATAGAGCAAAATACAGTCTGCTGGCTCTCCATCACGACCGGCACGGCCAGCCTCCTGATAATAGGACTCCATATTTTTGGGCATGTTGTAGTGGATTACAAAGCGGACATTGGACTTGTCAATCCCCATCCCAAAGGCATTGGTGGCCACCACAATTTTAAGCTTATCATAGATAAAATCTTCCTGAACAGCTGTCCGCTCTTTTTCTGAAAGACCAGCATGATACCTACCGACCTGATATTCCAGACCGGCAAGCAGCTCATAGATTCTGTTGACTTCTTTTCTGGTTGCCGCATAAATAATTCCCGGCTGCTCGGAATTAACTTTTAGATAATCCTTTAAAAACTGATCCTTATCTATACCCTTGCGCAGCTTGAAGCTTAAGTTGGCTCTATCAAAACCCCCGGTGTAAATATTGGGATTTTCCATCTGCAGCTGTTTGCTGATGTCCTTCCTGACTGCTGGAGTAGCTGTAGCGGTAAAGGCGCTCAGTATGGGCCGAGGTTTAAGCCTGTCTATAACCTGAGAAATGTTTAAATAACTGGGGCGGAAATCATGTCCCCACTGAGAAACACAGTGAGCCTCATCGACTGCAATCATTTCAATATCAATCTGCTGCAGGAGCTTTAAAAAACGGAAAGAGTTTAACCTCTCCGGAGCAACATAGAGCAGCTTATATTCCCCCGCAGCTGCAGCCTCTATTCTCATTTCCAGTTCCTGATTTGCAATCGAGCTGTTGATAAAAGTCGCTTTGATTCCCATCTCTTTTAAGGCATCGACCTGATCCTTCATCAGAGAAATCAAAGGAGAAATCACAATAGTTAAACCTTCAAAAATAAGGGCTGGAATCTGGTAACAGAGTGATTTTCCGGAACCAGTCGGCATTACAGCGACTGTATCTCTACCTGCGAGAATATTTTCAATTAATTCCTGCTGCCCTTTTCTAAAACTGCTGTAACCATAGTATTTATTTAAAATTTCTTTGATATCTGTAGCTTTAGACATAAAAATTCCTTCCTGCTGCTTAATTTTTTGCTTTAATCCTGAACAAATATCTCATAATCCCTGCCATTTACAGTCAAACCGGAATAGTAATAATCATCATAGGCATTATTAATAATCAGGTTATATCTGCCGCGGCGGGCATGATAAATATCATCATTTAATGTCACAATCTCCAGTGGCTGATCTTCAGAATTTCTTCGCAAATTAATCAGTTCATCTAGCTTATCTTTTAAATTATATCTAAAATAGTCATTCCAGTAAATTACGGCTGGATTATCCTGAAAAAGTATATAGGCATAGCCGAGCTCCTTATTGGTGATAATTGCATCCCGGTTAAAGTCTCTTTCATCTCTTTCTATATCATGATTTGATAAAAAATTAACCTTATTTTTTTTGGAAATTCCCTCCAGACTCTGAACTGGAAAAAAAGGATCCATACACATCTCCTTGATGCTGTAATAAAGCGGAAAGTTGAACAAATTTATCTGACTGTGGTCAATAAACTCCTCCAGAATCCGGTCATCACCATGCCAGTATTCTCCCACCATAAAGGTATTATCACGAAAGTGATCGGCAAATTCCTTCGCAAAATCCCAGCGCATATCTTTTAGATTATCCAGTCTGAAGCTGTCAAAACCTATCTCATTTTTTAGCCAGCTGGCCCAGTTTATCAGTTCATTTTTCATATATTCGTCATCAGAGTAATAACAGATTGTCTCCCCAAAGCTGTTGCGGCTGCTGCAGTCACCACACTCATGGCAGAAATGTTGATGATTTTTAGGAAAATCAGATTCCGCAAATCTGGTGAAAGTTTTTTCCTCAAAGTGTGGGTTCCACTCTTTATCTCCACCCAGCATGTGGCCTAAAACCAGATCCGCCATTACCTTGACCTCATTGTGATGCAGTCGCTTGATCAGTTTTTTTAGAGTCTTTTTATTGCCAAATTTAGAATTCAAATTATAATGTTCTTTTATATCATAACCCATTGAGTTTTTTCCATTCATCCCTCTTGATGGAGGCGGCAGCCAGACTGTATCAAAACCCTTAACTGCTATCTCATCTGCAATAGCTGCAATTTCTTCCCACCAGTCATCAAGACAGTTCCAGTAAAATCCCTGTAAAATTAACATATTTCCATAGCTCCTAGTTTAATTAACTTTATTTTAATAAATAATATTTAGTGTTAGCTAATTATAACATAAATTTCGACATAAAAACAGAAAAGCCCGCTTGAGAAAATCTCAAACGGGAATTATTAATAAAAACTGCTTAAATCTGGTCTCAGCCAGCTCAGGCTATATTAATTTTATAATTTTTAAAAACCGCATTTAGTTCTGCCATTTTCTTTTCCGAAGGTGGCTCAACAGCTGCAAGTTTATATTCCAGGCCTAAGTTTTCCCACTTGTGTTTTCCTAACTCGTGGTAGGGCAGCAGCTCAATTTTTTCTAAATATTTTTTGGGCTTGAGATATTCTGCAAACTGCCTCATCTTCTCCAGATCATCAGTAATTCCAGGAACTATAACCTGTCTGACCCAGTAAGGCTGTTTTTCTTTTTCCAGCAGCTCCACCAACTTAAGAGTCTTTTGGTTGCTGACCCCGGTTAGATCCTGGTGGATCAGATCATCCATTGTTTTGATATCCAGCAGTACCAGATCCAGATAGGGCAGAAATTTTTTAAACTTTGCGGGCTCCACAAAACCAGAAGTATCCAGGGCTGTATGCAGTCCTTCCTCTTTTGCCTTTTTTAAAAGATCGAGAGTGAATTCCGGCTGCATTGTCGGCTCACCCCCGGAAATTGTGAGACCACCACCGGAGCGCTCAATATAGGGTTTGATTTTAATAATCTTCTGCAGCAGGGAGTCAGTAGAAACCTTTTTCCCTTCTTTTAACTTCCAGGTGTCAGGGTTGTGGCAGTACTGACAGCGCAGGGGGCAGCCCTGAGTAAAAACAACAAAGCGGATTCCCGGTCCATCAACAGTGCCCATACTTTCAGTTGAATGAATATATCCCTCAGCCATTGTGACCTCCTTTTGTTTATTTGAACCAGGTCCAAAATCAATATTTTGGACCTGGTTCAAGTGAATTACTGCACAATTAAATACTTTTATGGAAAGTTCTCGCAATTACTTCCTGCTGCTGTTCTGGAGTCAGCTTAATAAAGTTAACCGCATAACCGGAAACTCTAATTGTCAGCTGTGGATATTCTTCCGGATGTTCCACTGCATCAAGCAGGGTTTCCCGCTTTAGAACATTGACATTTAAGTGGTGTGCTCCCTGGCCAAAGTAGCCATCCAGAATCGAAGTCAGGTTATTAACCTGGGCTGACTCAGATTTACCTAATGCTTTCGGCACAATGGAGAAGGTATTGGAAATACCATCCTGGCAGTACTCATATGGTATTTTAGCCACAGAATTAAGGGAGGCTAAAGCACCTGATGTATCTCTGCCGTGCATGGGATTGGCTCCTGGAGCAAAGGCTTCTCCTGCTTCTCTGCCGTCCGGAGTTGCTCCTGTCTTTTTACCGTAAACTACATTTGAGGTAATGGTCAGAACTGACATGGAATGAACTGCATCCCGGTAGAGCTGATGCTGTTTTAATTTGTTGATAAATAATTTCAGTACTTCTACTGCCAGCTCATCAACCCGATCATCATCATTACCGTATTTAGGGAAGTCTCCCTCAATTTCAAAATCAATGATCATTCCTTCTTCATTTCTAATCGGGCTAACATCAGCATATTTAATAGCACTTAAGGAGTCGGCAATAATAGAAAGTCCTGCTACTCCAAAGCCCATGATCCGCTGCACTTCTGTATCGTGCAGAGCCATCTGAACTGCCTCATAGGCATATTTATCGTGCATAAAGTGAATAATATTTAAAGCATCTACATATTTTTCACTTAACCAGTCGAGGAAGCGGTCAAAGTTTTTCATCACCTGATCGTATTCTAAGACATCTCCCTCATAAGGCTTAAATTCGGGTCCCACCTGAGCACCTGTTTTCTCATCCTTACCTCCATTTAGAGAATAAAGTAGGGTTTTAGGCAGGTTGCAGCGGGCACCAAAATACTGAATATCCTTACCCGGAGTCATTGCAGATACACAGCAGGCGATTCCATAATCATCAGAAAAGTTGCGGCGCATCAAATCGTCATTTTCATACTGCAGAGAGCTTGTATCTTTAGAAACCTTGGTGCAGTAGTTTTTAAAGCTCTCCGGCAGCTTTTCTGACCAGAGAACAGTCAGGTTGGGCTCCGGAGCCGGGCCGAGATTATAGAGAGTATTTAAAATTCTGTAGCTGGTTTTGGTTACCAGAGGTCTGGTGTCAATTCCGATTCCTCCAAGTACAATTGTTACCCAGAGTGGATCTCCACTGAAGAGCTCATTGTAGGCTGGAGTTCTCAGCTGGCGGGCCAGCCTCAGTTTGATTACAAAATCATCGATAATTTCCTGAGCTTCTTTTTCGGTCAGCAGTCCGGCTTCTAGGTCTCTTTCAAAATAGATATCAAAGAATTCTGCCACCCGACCAAAGGACATTGCCGCCCCATTATTTTCCTGAATTGCAGCCAGATAGGCAAGATAGGTCCACTGGACGGCCTCTTCTGCATTTTTTGCCGGACGTGAAAGGTCACAGCCGTAAGTTTCTCCAAGCCCCTTTAATTTTTTCAGCGCTTTAATCTGATCACTGACCTCTTCTCTGAGGCGAATTGTCTCTTCTGTCATCGGGCTCTTTAAATTGGTCTTATCTTCCTTTTTAGCTTCAATCAGTCTGTCCACACCATAAAGTGCTACTCGCCTGTAATCACCGATGATTCTGCCGCGTCCGTAAGCATCCGGCAGGCCGGTAATTACACCCGAGCGCCTGATTTCTCTAATTTCTGGGGTGTAGGCATCATAAACACCATCGTTGTGGGTCTTTCTATATTTAGTAAAAATCTCATCTATTTCGGGATCAACTTTTTCGCCGTAGGCTTCTGCTGCCTGACGGGCCATTCTGATTCCTCCATAGGTATTTAAGGTTCTCTTTAAAGGTTGATCAGTCTGCAGTCCAACTATTATTTCCTGCTCCCGGTCAATATAACCGGCGTCATAGGCGTTGATATCTGCAACTGTTTCTGTATCAATGGCCAGTACACCATCATTTTCTCTTTCTTTTTTTAAAAGTTCGGAACTCTGTCGCCAGAGATCTTCAGTTCTTTTAGTTGGGCCTTCTAAAAAATCAGCTCCACCTGTATAGGGAGTATAATTCTGCTGCACAAAATCTCGAACATCAATCTGCTCTTCCCATCTCTGACCTGTTAATTTTAAAGTATCAAACTCCATTAAAAATCCTCCTCTTTTAGTCTTATAATCTTATTGGCTGCTTAAAAGATTTTTTGAGTAAGCACCTGTAAAGTCATTATTAAATTATATTTAATCTTTTAAGCTGAATTTCATCTTCTATCTTAGCAGAAAAAATTACCATCGTCAAATCTTGAGTGCTTTACTATGTTTTGTTATGCGGCTCTAATTGTAAATTAGATTACAATAGCTTGCTTAAAGACTAAAATCTGCAGATAAACAAAAAAATCGCCCCCCGGATAAAGAATTTACTCAATATCCAGGCGGGCGATTTACTAAAGATTATATTCCCCTATGGTTAAACCCATATTTATCCGCCAGTCATATAATCTAGATATTTAAATTTTTAAAACTACGCTTATTAGTTTAGCAGATTGTATGATACCTGTCAAATCAAATTTCGGCTGCCACCCGGCAGGGAGCTGCTTCCGCTCTAACTTTAAGCGGAAATACCAAAATCTTAAATGAACTTAAGCCCAGCAGCTTATCTAAATTGCAGAGATTTTCTAAAATAAAAATATCATTTTCAAATAGTTTTTGATGGATTTTAAAAGGACTGTAATCAGGTGAAGGCATATCAAATCCCAGCACTTTGATTTCTTTTTCAATTAAAAAATCGGCAAATTCTTCCGAAATCAGAGGATGCTTGCTGTAATATTTTTTGCTGCCGTACTCTTCTGCCATACCGGTGTAAATAATAACAATGTCATTTTTTTCGATCTCAGACTTATATCTTTCCTGCAGAGTAATAATTTCTTTTCCCACAGCATAGATTAATTTAGCCCGACCGGAAATAGAGTTAAGGTCAATATCCGCAGCATTGCGGACCTCTTCCAGCATGTGGGCCGGCAAATCAAGATGAGTCCCGGTGTGCATCCCAATCTTTAAATTATGATTGCAGTAGCCGTCCCGTGCAGTTTTTTTGTCATTGACCAGCTCAACTTCGATATCTCCCGGATAAACAGGCATCCCATTGTAAATTTCATAGCTTAAATCTATCAGCTTTGACACAATGCACCTCCTTTTAAAACCTCAAATAAAATTATTTTCTCAAAGTTGCTCTGATGCGCTCCGGATTTGAAATCAAATCAAAAACATCATTAATTTCTCGGCTGATTAATTCCGCTCCCATCAGAGCACCGCGGGCAGTTCCCTCCGGTCCAATAACAGCAATCCCAAGCTCAGCATTTTTCAGCATCTGGGCATCATTATTGCCGTTTCCTACTGCAATAACCCTCTTTCTGCCGAGCTTTTCTACAAAATCAGCCTTAAATTTACTGCCGTCATTACCTTCAATAATTACCAGCTCGACATTTAAATCTTTTAGCAGATTTTCTGCGTTGCCTAAGGTATCAGCAGTTAGAACATAGAGCTCAAATTCTTCTGCCAGCCGGTTAATACCTTCTTTTACCCCGGCAATTAATTCTCCATCACAGGCTAAGGTTCCATTAAGATCGAAGACAATTTTTTCTACTTTTAAATTTTTACATCCTGGTATATTTATATCTAGCATAGCTTCCTCCTTATCTATTGGTGCAGACTGCCCTTCAGCATAATTTTATCTACTATTTGAAAATTTTTTGAGCCTGATTTTGATAAACTTGCAGATCACTGCTGCTGTAGAGAACAAATCTAATTTTTTCAACACTTTCTAACTCAGAAGCTAATTTATTAACTGCAAGCAGGCTTATTTCTGCTGCCTCCTTAATCGGGTAGCCAAAGGCTCCGGTCGAAATCGCCGGGAAGGCAATCTTTTTAATCCTGTATTCTTCTGCCAGCTTTAAAGAATTTTGATAGCACTTTTCCAAGAGCGCTGCCTCAGGCTTATCTCTGCCGTAAACCGGTCCCAGCGTGTGAATTACATACTGGTTGGGCAGGTTAAAGGCTTTAGTAATCACCGCCTCACCTGGTTTGATTGGCGCCAGAGCTCTGCAGGCTTTTTCAAGTTCGGGTCCGGCTGCTCTGTGGACTGCCCCGGCAACTCCACCTCCAGTACGAAGCTGGGCATTTGCCGCGTTAACCACTGCCTCAATATCATTTTGGGCTGCTATATCTCCCTGGATCAGCTCCAGTCTAATTCCATCAATTTGAAAGTCCATTTAGATCACCCTTTCAAAAAGTATTAAAACTTTAACTGACTTAAAAAAATGCAGTTTTAAAGACCATTATTTGACTCTGACAGGGGTAAGTAAGAAAGATTCATTTGTATTTATATAATTCTTTAGTTGTTTATCATTTCCTTTTTTTAATTGCTATAAAAATAAGATTTTTATATTATAATTTTCTAACTATTTTAAAAAAAATAATCATCTCTTCAGCTCAATAAACAAGTTCTGGCGACTTAAATAAATTATTATGGAGCCTCAGGGCTTTAATCTTCGTTAAACCTTTTTAAGCTCTCTTCTCGAATCTCTATATCTTGACACTAACTCTATTCTTTCCTATAATCCATGGTGGAATTGATGATAAAAGATTTAAATTACTTTCTCTGGGAGGTAATAATAAGGATGATTGATGAAAATTTAGCAAATGAAATTCAGGAATGGATGCAGGAAAAAGTTGAAGCAAGAAATGCAGATGGTGTTGTAGTTGGACTTAGTGGAGGTATAGATTCCTCTGTTGTTGGAGCCCTGGCCAAAAAGGCCTTTGGTGACAATGTTCTGGGAGTTATGCTTCCGGCCAATGGTACAGTAACTAAAGATGTAGAATATGCTGAATTACTTGCTGATAAATTTGACATCGAAACTCTCAAAGTAAATATGAAAGAAATCAATGAGCCGCTGGAAAATAGATTGAAGAACATAGACATCGAAGAAACTGAGCGGAATCACTGGCCGCAGACCAAGATTCCTACTCCAAATCCGGCTGAGCAGAACATTCAGACTCGATTGAGAATGATGACCCTCTATTATATTGCTGAGAAAAAGAACTATGTAGTAATGGGAACCAGCAATAAGAGTGAAATTCTAACCGGATATTATACACTTTATGGTGATGGAGCAACAGATATGAGGCCGATCGGAGATTTAAACAAAACTCAGGTCTGGGAGTTGGCAGAAGTCCTGGGAGTTCCGGAGGAAATAATTAATCGCCCTCCTACAGGTGGCTGCCGCGGAGATGAAAGTGACCGTGATGAAAAAGAGTTTGGGATCAGCTATGAAGACTTTGATCAGATTTATGAATCAATCAACAATAATGATGATCTCTCTAAATTTGAAGAGGGAGATGTAAAGCGGGTTAAAGAACTGATTGACGCCGCCAGGGATAAATCAGATATCCCTACCTTTAAGATAGCTGAATAGATTATAAATAAAATATTAGTTTAGACAAATAACTACAAAAGCTGACAGGCACCGTGAACCTGTCAGCTTTTGTCATTTTAGCATTTATTTTGTTGAATCTGAGTCTTTTTCGACTTATTTAGACATATATCGGGTGGTTCACGGTGCGTGTACATTTAAAAGAGATGCTCAAATTCCTCATAGCCTTCTTCAGCCAGATCTTCAGCCGGGATAAAATCTAAAGCAGCTGAATTTATACAGTAGCGCAAGCCTGTGGGCTCCGGGCCATCTTCAAATACATGGCCTAAGTGAGAATCTGCCCCTTTCGATCTGACCTCAATCCGAGTCATCCAGAGTGAGTTATCCTCAACTTCAACTATATTATCTTTGACCAGCGGCTTGGTAAAGCTTGGCCAGCCGGAACCTGATTCAAATTTATCAGTTGAAGAAAAGAGCGGCTCACCGGAAACTACATCTACATAAATACCGGGCTCTTTGTTATCCCAGTACTTATTATTAAAAGCAGGCTCTGTTGCATCAAGTTGAGTTACCTTATACTGCAGATCAGTCAGTCTAGCTCTTAATTCCTGATCGCTTTCTTCCTCATTGATTACTACACTGTCAGCGTCTTCAGTCTTACAGAATGTCACACATTCAGACGGGTCAATACTATTTTTTTCTAAAAGCCTCTCCTGCAGCTCGGTGCTTAAACCAAGCTCACCGATATTCTGAATAATATTATCCCGTTCACCATTACCGGTAATATAACCACTTACTTTGGTTACAGCCGGTGAGTTGATAAATTCTTCCATTGTCATCTGGTCCAGATAGTGCTCACGGAAAGCTACCTGCTGCTGAAGTCTGAATTTCTGATGATAATCTTCAGCCAGATAGAAGCGGTTGAGCTCTTTGATTTCAGTTTTGATCTCTCTGCCGCTTTCAGCCTCCAGCTCTTCTTTTACTGCTTCAGCTGTCTGCTGCTGCTCTGAGTTATTATATAAAATCAGAGAAGCATACTGCCTCGAATAAGACTGAGCATAAGGATTGTGACTGTCGAAGAAAATCTCCACCAGTTCTCTGTAGGAAATCACTTCTGGATCATAATCGACTTCAATTGTTTCTGTGTGATCACCTATCACCTTATAAGTTGGATTTTCAGTTGTTCCACCTGCATAACCAACTCTGGTTCTAACTACTCCTTCTAAGGCCCCAAAAGAAGCATCAGGTCCCCAGAAGCAGCCTAAGGCAAAAGTCGCTGTTTCAGTCTCCACCTCATTCATTTTCTGATCATAGGGAATTTCAGTCTGGGCCACAACACTAGCTGTCATGCCAAAAACACTCAGTAAAACAACCGCCATTACTATTAAATAATCCATCTAATCTACCTCCTGTATATAAAAAGATATAATATCCTGCCTTGCTATTTATATAATAGTATTAATTACTACTAAATAATAGTAAGTAGATTACTCAAGATTAAATTTGATTTTCATTAAAAAAATAGTTATGATATAAATAATGTGCATTAATTAACTAATATAAATAGATAATAAGGATGTTGATTAAAAATGGAGAAAAGTACAATTAAAAAACCAGATTCAAAAACTGCAGTAATTGCTCTTTTGACAGTTATTGCTGTTATTTTATTTTCTATCAGAACTGCTTTAGTTTTGGAAACAGCCCTGGTCTTAGGGGCAATGACAGCTGCTCTTTTCGGACTCTATCTGGGCTTAAGCTGGAAAGAAATTGAAAGTGGGATGATTAACGGAATTAAAAATGCTTTAGGGGCCTCACTGATTTTGATTATTATTGGAATGGTGATCGGCAGCTGGATTTTATCAGGCACAATCCAGACAATGGTCTATTATGGACTGGAGCTATTAAGTCCCGGCATCTTTTTACCGGCTGCTTTTCTGCTGGCAGCAGTTACTTCGATTTTAATCGGCAGCTCTTTTGGTACAATTGCCACCATGGGAATAGTACTGCTGGGAGTAGCAGAGGGACTGGGAGTTCCAAAGGCAGTCACTGTGGGAGCAATCGTTTCGGGGGCAATGCTAGGCGATAAAATTTCGCCGATGTCGGATTCGACCAATCTGACTGCCGCGATGAGCAGCACCGATCTTTTTGATCATATTAAGTCGATGCTCTATGTTTCAGGACCGGCAGCTCTGATCAGTCTTATTTTATATACTATTATTGGAACTTTTTATTTAGAAAGCGGCGCTGATCTGGCAAATATTAACCAGATTTTAAGCAGCCTCAGTCAAAACTTTAATATTTCTCTCTGGACTTTAATTCCACCGGCTCTGATGCTTTTACTTTCTCTATTTAAGGTACCGGCCATTGCCTCTCTTTCGCTCAGTTTTATCACTGCTTCTCTTTTTGCAGTTCTGACTCAGGGAGCCTCTTTTGCTGAAATTTTAAATGCAGCAGCTAATGGTTATCAGGCTAATACCGGGCTTGAGCTTTTAGACAGCCTTTTAACTCAGGGTGGAATAAATAATATGATGAGTACAGTTGCCATTATTATGGCGGGAACTGCAATGGGAGGAATCTTAGAAAAAGCAAAGATTTTAGAAGTGATTTTAGACTCATTACTCAAAGTTGTTAAAAAACCCCGGGACTTGATTTTGATTTCCCTCAGTTCAGCCTATATTATGCTGCTGGCTACCGGAGAAATGTTTGTTTCAATTGTAATTCCCGGCCGAACTCTGGCACCTGCCTATCAGGAAATGAAAGTTGATAACAGTGTTCTCTCTCGTTCGCTGGAGACCGCTTCTACCCTGGGCTGTTCTATCCTGCCCTGGGGAGTTGTTTCAGTTTATATTCAGAATGTGATGGATATCGGCTTCAGTTATATTCCCTATACCTTTTTATCCTTTCTGGCTCCAGTGATTGCGGTCATTTATGCCTTTAGCGGCAGCTTTACTTTTAAAAGTGAATAATAATAGAAAGCTGGCAGGAGAACTTTAATTTCTCCGCCAGCTTTTTTGCTTTATATCATTTTGAAAATTATTAAAAAGTAATCTTGTTTTCAGTTTATAGTATCGAAGCAATGGGATTCTTTTCAGCCGAAGTGTAAACTTTTTTGGTCTCTAAGTTTATGGCACTTAAAATTCCACCCTTACCGGCTCCTGTGTCCATTAAAATCTTATTTTCTTCAAATTTAACTTTCGGAACCGGTGTGTGCCCGGCAACTACGGTTCTTTTTTCTTTAAAATCTCTCGCTTTAGCTCCTAAAAATTGATATCTGATCCAGACCAGATCATGTTCTGTCTGTTCTTTAAGATTTCGGTCAGGCCGAATACCGGCATGGACAAAAATATAATCCTGACTGCTGTGGTAGTAGGGCAGTGAGTTGAAAAATCGAGCAGCTTCTTTAAGCTCTGAACGGTTGGGATAACTTCTTTCTGTAGCCTGGCCTCCATTGTGATACCAGAGGTCAATATTATTATCATTCAAAACTGCATCGATCATCATTTCTTCGTGATTACCTCTTAGAAAAATATTATCGCCATTATCTAATTCTTTGATATATCTGTAAACTTGATAGGAATCAGCACCCCGGTCAATGTAGTCTCCAAGGAAAATCAATTTATCCTCTTTTGGATTATAATTAATTTTATCAATGATTGTTTTGAGCTGATCTATTTCGCCGTGAATATCACCAATTACATAATCAGCCATCTTAAAAGCACCTCCTGCTCACTACTTTCTTTAATTATAACATAAGTGATTGAAGATTTTAATTATTTAACTTAGCTTTCTTTGAGGTGGTTTAAGAGCTTTTCTGTTTCTTCAAAATGAGACCCCCGCCAGTAAATTTTGTCACATTTTTTGCAGTATCGAAAATCGTTAAAATACTTTTTCGTTTTCGGCTCCAGGCGCTCAATAATCTCTTCCTTATCAATTTTTTCTAATTTACTGTTGCAGTTGACACAGCGGCTTTCTCCCTGATAGTACTGGCTCAGACTGTAGCGATTGAAAACTTCTTTGAGCTGCTCTTTAGGATCATCATTCCAGATAAAGCTGGCCCACTTAACCTTTTTTCTCATCAGCAGCCCCAAATCCCTGCTTAAAATTATTCTCTCCTCTTTTTCTGCGATATCTACGATTTCCCGATCGCGATAGTCATTTCTGTATGCCGTATCAAAACCGAAGCGCCTCAGGTAGCGGGCAAGTCTTCCCAGATGAACATCCAGAATAAATTTTGGTTTATCCAGTAGATATTCAGGCAGCAGGGTTTTTTCCGCAGGTAATTTGAAATTATAAAGAGGGGGATAGATAGAAAATAAATCTCCCGGCTGAACCAGATAAGAGAAATCAACCGGCTCACTATTTTTTAAAATCAGGGCCACCGCAGGATGAGGAACCCCAATGCTTTCAACCCTATCTTTAATGGTCTGCCTACCGCGATAGTGGTGAAGATAATAGCGGCCGTTTATGAGCTCAAGATTTTTTGTTTTATCTAGATTAATAAATTTATTTAAATATGAATAAAATCTTAGTTTTATAGTTTTCATCTAAACCGCTTCCTTAAATTTAGTTAGTTATTCCCAGCTTTCCCCTCTTTTAAAATCCAGATTAAATTTTTCCTTGATTTTTTTCTTATTGTGGTACATTTTGCGGTCAGCTGCATTGATCATTGCTTCTAGACTCTGATACTTACTGCTGTCATAGATATAGCCAAAGGCAATACTGAAATATTTTTCCGGGTGTTTTTTTGCTTTTTCCTTTATTCGAGTTATGATCTTTTTACATTCTTCTTTATTTGTCTCCGGTAAAATGATAGCAAATTCATCTCCACCAATTCTAGAAATAATGTCCTTTTCTCTAAGTTCTGATTTTAATAAATTTGCAGCCGATTTGATATACTGGTCTCCTATTTTATGGCCGTGATTATCATTAATCACTTTTAAGTTATTTATATCAGCAATAATTACAGAAGGATTATGCTTTTTGGGATCATCCAGAGCTTCCAGCTTATTTTCAAAATATCTTCTGTTGTGGAGACCTGTCATCTCATCGTGAAAACTTAAATATCTAATTTTTTCATTCTGTCTTTTAAAAGCCTTAATCTGCTTACCACTTGAGATAACCCCAAAAAGAACCTGGATTAAAATTATTGTTTTGATAATCAGGTAGGATTCAAAATAAAGAAATATTACATAAAATAAAATTTGGGCCAGCCAGAGTATAATGGCTTTTTTGTCATCTGAATTCTTAAGAAAATTATCATAGATTATAATAAATAGTAAAAAATAAGAAAAGCCAAATAGAAAATCAGTCTGGTCATTTAGAGTCCCCAAAAATAATTTTGAGGTTAATATTAATCCATTTATTGTTAGAAAAGCATAAGTTAAAGTAGAAATTTTTTTGTTACTCAAATTTTTAAATTCAAAATTCATAATAAACTCCTTTATATAATCTTCATCTTAATTATAATTCTTTATTTAATTATTCAAGATTAAGCTGCTAAATCCTTTTAATTTTGCCTAAGTTGCAAATTTTTTATATAATGGAATTAAAGAAATTAGTTAGAAGAAATTGATACTAAAGGAGCAATTCAAGATGGACTTTCGAAAAGAAGAAATTTTAGAAGAGTTACGCTCTATATTTTTAAATAAAACCTTTGATGCCCTGCTCCCACCGCTGGTCTATGCCGTCAGCAACTCTATTTTCGGCCTGCTTTCGGCAATTACTCTGGCAGTAACTACAGCTTTATTTAATTTTATGCGAAGATTTATCAAAAAAGAAAACTGGAAATATTCTTTGGCTGGTCTTGGAGGAGTAATTTTTGCTTCCTCACTGGCTTATTTGAGTAATAATGCCAGCAGTTATTTTATTCCTGCTCTGACTTCTTCAACCCTCTTTTTGCTGGCCTCTCTGATTACAGTTCTGATCGGCAAACCGCTGGCAGCCTGGGCAAGTCATTTAAGCAGAGGCTGGCCTTTAGAATGGTTCTGGCGGAATGATATTAAACCTGCTTACAGAGAAGTTACTATTTTCTGGGCTCTTTATTTTGCCCTGCGGCTTACAATTCAGCTCAACTTATTTTTTAGCGAAGCTGTACTCAACTTAGCCTGGGTGAATATTATACTCGGCTGGCCGGCCATAATTGTTGTTTTAACAATCAGTTATATTTACGGTGTCTGGCGGCTTGATAACCTGGGAGGACCGGGAGTTGATGAGTTTAAAAAGGGAAAAGAACCACCCTGGGACGGCCAGAAGCGGGGTTTTTAGAAAACAGATCAAATTTTAGCATCAAATTAGCTGATTTATAATAATGAGAGGTCACCTCTGCAGAAATAAAGGCTGCTCTGGTGACCTCTTTTAATAATTATTTTCTATATTCCTTTTTAATAAAGTCAGTGTAGTTACCTGTTAGCTTCCATTTATCTGCATCTAACTCTTTTAAATCGAGCAGCTTATAATTTTTTATCTCAGCACTTTTGTTTTCCATGCTGGCCCGGTGATGGCCGGTTGTCAGAACAGCTTTAGAAAAATTATAATTCATATTTTCTAGCTGACCGTTAAAGATTACCAGCCGATCAGTATCTGCAGTTTTAATTCGGGCAGAGCCGCAGTCATAAATTAATTCAAGCAGTGTACTAAGCTGAGTTTGAGAAAGAACTGCTTCAAAGCGGTCCAAAAATTCTGGCCCTTTATTTTCAGCAGCAGCTTTTTCTATGCTTTCTGCCAGCTCAGTTTTGACAGCTGTTTCTACTTTAAAGTTCTTAAGCATTTTTTTAATTTTTTCTACTTTAAGATCTTTTTTCTTCATTAAACCCTGCTCATTTTTAATTTTAAGCTGATAGCTTTTGGCCGGGTCATAATCAAATTCAATTATTAGCTCACCAGTTTTCTGATTGTAATTACTTTCAGAATCAATTTTTTTGTCAGCAGCTGTTATTTCTACTCCTGGATTAGTCAGGGATCTAAAATTCAGCTGCAGCCGGCGCTCTGCCGGGATAATTTTTGCCGAACCTTCAACAGGAAGAATTTTAAAGTTCAGCTGCTCCTGCTGCCATTTGCTTTTAAAAATAGTTTTGGCAGTTTTTAGTTCAGATTCTGCTGCAGCACCGTTATCTTCGTAGAGTTCAAACTTGTTACCTGCCCCCGGGAAAACATCTACTTTAAGAATCTCCGGATTTGAAGTATCGCCAAAGTCAGTTTCTCCTGCCAGCGGAATAATAGCTCCTGCCTTTGCAAAGAGTGGAAAATCTGAAAGATCTCCATAAATATTATACCAGTTCTTACCCTGATAATATTCACCGCTGAAGTAGTCAAACCATTCTCCCTCAGGCAGCCAGACTGTCTGTCGGCTCAAATTAGTCAGCTCTGAAGCTGGTTCTAAAAACGGAGCAGCAATCAGCTCACTGCCGAAATAATACTGGTCCGGAAGTGAATAAGCTGGCTCAGACTTTTCCTGATAGTACATCGGCCTAATTAAAGAAATTGCGGTCTCTCTTGCCTTATAGCTGTGGGTATAGAGATAAGGTATCAGCTGATGTCTAAGCTGCATGTATTCTTTTGCTATCTCAAAGACCTCAGCTCCGTGGCCCCAGGGTCTGCGGTCAAGATAAGGATCCTTGGTAGAATGAAGCCTCATTACTGGGCTGAAAACTCCAAACTGCAGCCAGCGGGTATATAATTCTCGATCTTCAGTTCCCATACAGTGGCCGCCTATATCATGGCTCCACCAGCCGTAGAGGACATTGGAGGCAGTAGCAGTAAAGTAGGGCTGAAATTTAAGTGAGTCCCAGCTGACTACTGTATCCCCGGAAAAACCAATTGGATAGCGGTGGCTGCCCAGACCTCCCCAGCGGGAAAAAATAAAGTTTCGCTTGTCATTATTGCGGGCCAGATCATAAAAGTGGAGGTGATTTAAACCCCAGAGCGGGTCAACTCCCTCAAGGCCACTTTCGGTTCCCTGCTGCCAGTCCAGCCACCAGAAATCAATCCCCTCTTCATCTTCCAGCGGATTATGTAAAAATTTAAAGTAGCCGTTAATAAAATCAAGGTCACTTAAATCAAATTTTATTCCCTCTTCAGTCTCCGGATCAAGCTGCATAAATTCTGCCATCTGCTGATACTGATCCTCATGTGGATGAACTCCATCGGCAGGATGCAGGTTGAGGGCAGTCTTTAGACCTTTGTTATGCAGCCACTGCACAAATTCTTTTGGCTCCGGGAAAAAATCTCGATTCCAGCTGTAGCCTGTCCAACCGCTTGTATATTTATTTTCAACCTGATGCCAGTCCATATCCACAATACAGACTGAAAGTGGAATCTCTTTTTCTTCAAATTCCAGCATCAGATCCTTTAATTCCTGATCGGAATATTCCCAGTAGCGGCTCCACCAGTTGCCTAAAGCCCAGCGGGGGAGCAGTGGAATTTCTCCGGTGATTTTTGAGAAATCCTTTAATATCTCTTGATAATTTTCTCCATAGGCCAGGAAATATAAATCCTGATAGTTATCAGCTTTTCCTCGAGCTTCAAGCCAGCCTGTATCATTAAAAACAAGACTCTCTGTGTCATCAATTAATGTCCAGCCAGATTTAGAAAGCAGTCCTTCTTCCAGCTCAACCGCACCATCGACTCCGTCCAGAGTTCTGTTTGTGCCTTTAAGGTTCTCTTCATCTTCTTTTCCGTAAAACCATTGTTCATTATTTGCTTTAACTTTTATTTTTAAATTATCCTGAGATAATTCTCTGCCATCTCTTAAATACTCTAATTTCAATTTTTCAGTTTCCAGAATTAACTGCTGCTCATCTTTTTTGAGAGAAAACTCCGGTACTCTAAGTTCTCTCTTCCAGACAAGCTGAGTTGCTCGGTCATCAAATTCTTTTTTTGGATCATATTCCAGCCGCAAAATTCCTGCAGTTAAAACAGTAATTCTCAGCTGATCACAAAAAACTACAGCCTTTTTGGCAGCTGCAGGATTAAAATCAATCTGAAAATGTTCGGCAAGTTCTGTCATCATTTCAGCTCCTTTTTAAAATTTAGTTTTAAAGATCAATTTATATTATAACACTCTCTGATAAGGCAAACAAATATTATTTTGTGAATAAAATAACTTTAACCAGGTCCAAAAAAGCTCATCACCTGTCCAAAATGATGAGCCTTTTCTATATTGCTGCTGTAAACTTATCTATTAATTTGGAAATAATCTCCAGGTATTCGGTACCTACCTACATCTTGAAGTCATTTTCTACCAGCTCAAGCAGGGAGTTAACTGCCTCTTCCTCATCACTGCCGTCTGCCTGAATGGTGATCTTGTCATTCTGAGTTGCACCCATAGTCATAATTGAAATTATACTTTTAGGGTTATACTCTTTCTCCTGATTACCATTTTTAAATAAAACAATATCAGCTTTAAACTTACTGGCCAGTTTGGAAAAAATACCGGCCGGTCTGGCATGAAATCCTTCCTCATGTTCTAAAATAAATTCTGCTTTTTTCATGAAATTCACTCCTACTTTTATAATTAAAATTACAAATTTATTCAATCAAGCCCTTATTACAAAATAGAAATATTATCCAAGTAACCGGTACCTAAAAGTTTTTAAGTAAATACTTTTCGGCCTCGGCTGACCAGAGACCATTGTTATCTGCTATGATTTTTGCCAGTTCAGCGTATTTAGGATCTTCTTCTCCTTTTTTGGCAAAGTCCTCCAGTGCTGTCAGCTCCATATCGATTGAAGTATAGATTAACTTTTTGCCGCCTGGAATCTTTGGCAGATTCTGAATTGTATCAGCTGCACTGTTAAGACCCCCAACATGGGTAATCATTGTGGCCGGATTTAATCTTCCCTCTGCTGACATTTTAAGTGATTCGCGCATATCATCATCATTACCACCGGTTGAGCCCATAATATGAGTTGGAGAATAGTGAATATTGTATAAGTTAAATTCTGCTGAAAGTTCCTTATCTGTTGGGCCAGCAAAGAAGTTCATGCAGCCGTCCTTACCCAGAATCTGATCTCCCTGTTCTGCCAGTTCTCTCACCGGAGCGTAGACAAAGACATCATCATAGCCTTCTCCACCAACCAGTTCTTTAAGTTCTGCCGGCACATCTTCCATCTCTGCTGTGTTGACAAAGTGGAGTTCAACTCCCTGTTTTTTTGCTTCTGCCTGAGTAAATAAAGAAGCTGCGCGGTCCAGACGGTCCTGGTTGATATCAGTTACTACAACTACCGAAGGTTTGCGGTCTGCATGGAGGGCATAATCAATTGCACCTAGGCCCATCGGTCCAGCAGCACCTAAAAGTGCAACCTTTCCACCTTCTACAATTCCCATTTTATGAATATAATTGTTGCTTTCTGTATGGTAAACTGCATGGTAGCCGCCGACAATACAGGACATTGGTTCTGAAAGTGAAGCTTCGTAAAATCCGTCTCCCTCATATTTTAAGAGATAGCCAAGTTCCATTACTTCCTGCGGAATAATTGTGTACTCTGTATTACCGCCAAAGTATTTGTAAGAATAGCCAGGAGCATAGGGGCTTCCCTTATAGTTTAAAGCCGGCTGAACTGCAAATTTTTCTCCCGGCTCAAACTGATCCTGCCACTTTTTACCTACCTTGATAATTTCACCTGCAAATTCGTGTCCGGTAATAGTAGGATTTTCTGCCACATCATCAGGAACTCTTTTGTGGCGGCCGCCCTGAATTACTGCCTTGTAAGTTGACATACAGATACTGTTGGAAACAATTCTGGCTAAAATTTCGTCTTCTTTGATTTCTGGAAGTTCAAATTCTTCCATTCTGAGGTCGTTTTCACCATATATGCGGACTGCTCTTGTTTTCATTATTTAATCACCCTTTTAATTTTAGTTTTATTAATTTCATTCTTAAAAATTTAAAATTTTTATTTATCTCTGCTCTCAAAGCTGTCTGATTTCTTACAGCCTCTTTAGCTGAATTGACCTTTTAAGTCTCTCTAGATCTTTCAGGCTTCCCATCTCTGTGCCATCCTTAATCAAAGTTGCACTGCTTGCTGCTGCTGCAGTTTTGAGCATTTCCTCTAAGTTGAGTTCGTTTTCTAAAGCATAAGCCAGTCCGGCAACCATTGCATCACCGGCTCCAACTGTACTTTTAACATCAAGTTTTAAGGGCTCAATTTTATATTTTTCCTCTGCTGTAATAAATACTGCTCCCTCGCTTCCGAGAGAAAGCATAATCATCTGAATCCCTGTATCTAAGAGATTATCAGTCTTTCGAATCATTGTTTTTAAATCCTTAAACTCTTCCTTAAAATGAAGGCTGAGCTCATGCTCATTGGGTTTAATTAAAGTTGGGCCTGCTTTGATTCCTGCTCTAAAAAGTGGGCCATCAGCATCCAGAATAGTTTTGATATCTCTTTCTTTTGCTGCTTCAATCAGCTGAAAGTAAATATCCTCATCAACTCCGGCCGGAACACTGCCTGCCAGAACCAGTATATCATCTGACTTTAAATCAGCAAATAGTTTTGTTTTTAATTCTTCAATATCTGCTGCAGAAATGTGGGCTCCTGACTCATTGAGGTCAGTAAAAGTGTTATTAATTGGGTCTACCATCTTGGTATTGGTTCTAGTTTCTTCTCTGGTTTTGATAAATTCTGTTTTAATGCCTGAGTTTTCTACCTCTTTTTTGATAAAATCACCGGCAGCTCCCCCTAAAAAACCGGCCGCTGTACTCTGCTGCCCCAGATTTTTGAGCATTTTAGAAACATTAATTCCTTTACCGCCAGCATCCTTATGCACCTTTTTGATGCGGTTGAGCTGGTTGAGTCTAAAACTTTCGACAATTATTGTTTTATCTAAGGCTGGATTTAAGGTCAGTGTTTTAATCATTATTATCAATCCTTATTAAATTATTTCAATTTTGCTTCCCCATTCAGTCAGGTTCAACTTACAGGCTTAACTGAGGCTGAACAGGGAAGCTTTGATTTGCAACTTTCAGTTTAATAAATTCAATTTAGAACTAGAGTGTGAATTTTTCGTAGATATAATCTATGTCATCTGTGGTTCTTAACTTTTCAGCTGACTCATTTTCTTCTATCATCTCAGAAAGGTTAGCCAGAATTTTGAGGTGTTCATTGCCCACACCGGCAATTGCAATTACCAGATAGGCTGTTTCACCTTCAAAGTCAACTCCCTCTGGAAACTGCAGGACTGCAATTCCAGTCTTTTTAATCTTCTTTTTGGCAGCTCCTACTCCATGAGGTATTGCTACTCCCTGGCCAATATAAGTTGACATTTCCTGTTCTCTGTCCAGCATTGCTTCCACATAATCCTGGTCAACATAACCGCTGTCTACCAGCAGCTGGCCTGCCTTTTGGATTGCTTCTGTTCTTTTAACAGTTTCCAGGCCGAGCTTGATATTTTCTTTTTTAAGAATTCCTTTGTTGGTAGAAGCAGCAGATTCAGACTCTTCTTTTTCTACTGCTTTACTCTGCTTTTTTTGATCATCTTCTCCAGCCTTAAGTCTTTCTACAAGCTGGTCATAAACAGGAGTCTGCAGAAAATCCTGGATTGAAATATGCTCTGCCTGCGGCGCCTTTTCCTTTGCTCGGCTGGTCAAATTCTGATGGGTGATTACAATTTCTGCATCCTGAGGAATTTCATCAATCGCTTTATTGACAACTGTAATATCCAGACCGGCTGCCTCAATTTTCTTGCGAAGTCTGCCGGCTCCCATGGCACTTGATCCCATACCAGCATCACAGGCAAAAACTATTTTACTTACTTCTGAGGCACTTACTTTTTTAGCTGCTTTATCCATGTGCAGATTTCTACCCTTCTGCTCTCTCAGCTTAGACTGAGCAGATTCAAATTCCATGGTATCTCCTTTGACAGCTGATCTTTTGATTAAAACTGAGGCAATGACAAAGGAAACTGCCGTTGCTGCCAGAATTCCGGCAAATACTCCCAGATAATTTCCTCTTGGTGTCATTGCCAGATAGGCAAAAACACTGCCAGGAGATGGAGTTGCAACTAAACCTACATTAAACAATCTGAAAGTAAAAATTCCACTTGCTCCACCACCAATAACTGCCAGTAATAAAGAAGGCTTCATTAAAACATAGGGAAAGTAGATTTCGTGAATTCCCCCAAAAAAGTGAATGATTATAGCACCAGGTGCAGATTCTTTTACCATTCCTTCAGAAGCAAAAATCCAGTATGCTAGAAGAACTCCAAGTCCTGGACCGGGATTTGTTTCCAGCATGAAAAAGATTGATTTACCCGCTTCCTCTACCTGCTGGACTCCTAAAGGACTTAAAATACCGTGATTGATTGCATTGTTTAAAAATAATATTTTAGCAGGCTCAATAAAGATTGAAGCAAGGGGTAAAAGTCCTCGATTTACAAAGAATTCTACACCTACCCGTAAGACTTCATTTAGATTTGTTACAATCGGACCAATAATTTGATATCCAATAATAGCAAGCAGACCACCAACAATACCGGCTGTGAAGTTGTTAATCAACATTTCAAAACCCGGCTTAATTTTTCCTTCAAACATTTTATCAACATGCTTGATAGTCCAGCCGCCTAAAGGTCCCATTACCATTGCACCAATAAACATTGGTATATCAGTACCAACTATAACACCCATTGTAGCAATTGCACCTATTACTCCACCTCTTTTACCGGCAACCATTCGCCCACCTGTAGAGGCAATTAAGAGGGGTAATAAATATGTGATCATTGGACCTACCAGGCTTGCCAGACCTTCATTAGGAACCCAGCCTGTAGGAATAAAGAAGGCTGTAATCAGACCCCAGGCGATAAATGCTCCAATATTGGGCATTACCATTCCACTTAAAAATCTACCAAAATTCTGCACCTTATTTTGAAAACTACTCTTCTGCATTTAATTTTCCTCCTTGTGATATTTAACCGTACTTTTTTGTTGTAAAAAGTAATCAAAGTGTTCTGAAAGACCATAATAAATGTCTTCCCGGCTGCCGCTGTTAACAGCAGCTATAAAATCCTGGTTTTCTATCAATAAATGACTGATCTCACTTAAGACTTCTCTTCCCTGAGTATTTCCTTTAAGGGGCGCTGCCATTAGAACAATAATTTTAATTTCTGATGCAGTTCCATTATCTGCCTCAATTTCAAAGCGTTTTTGAGGTCTAATTACTGCAAAATAGTGTTCATTAACCGCCCTGCTCTGACAGTGGAGAAGCATAATCTGATTGTGTTTTAAAACTGTACTTCCCTTTTCTTCCCGCATACTTAAATCTTCTTTAATTCTTTCCCTTGGCTCCGGCTCATTTTTAAGCAGTGCAGCTGCATCTTCAATCAGCCCGGCTGTGTTTTTAAAACTGTAATCATTTATCAATTGAAAATTATTCAGTACCTCTAAAATTCCCTGGTTGTAGTTATTGATCATTTCCAGCTTTTCCTTAAGGGTGATTTTATTATTTCTGCTCTTATTTTTTGCTCTGTTTTTTAAGAGGAAATCATTTATTTCCTGCTGCTGTTTTTCGTTTAAAAGCGGATTAACCACTATTACCGGTACTCTGCTCTCCGGGATGGCAACCGTGGAAATAATCAGATCAAGATTTAAGCTCTCTATTTCCTGATTGTCAAAATCCAGAGTTGAAATTAAAGTAGTTACTTCGATATTTTCAAATTCCTTGCTCAGCCTGGAAGCTAAAAGTCTGGAAGCTCCAATCCCACTGGTACAGGCTACTGCAGCTCTGAATTTCTGCTGCGGCTTTCTTTTTCGCTCTACTGCTGAGCCCAGATGCATTGCTATATAGGCGGCTTCTGATTCCGGCACCTCAATATTTTCTTTTTCTGCCAGAATAGCAGCACATTTTTTGGAAACTTCGAATAATTCAGCATATTTTTCTTTTATTTCTTCTAAGAGCGGATTACGAATATCGAGCTTCAGCTTGATCCGATTAATTGTCGGCTCCAGGTGTCGGACCAGCCCTACTAAAAGCTCCTCATCATCTTCCAGGTAGATTCCCAGCTCAATTTCTGCCTTTTCGATCATTTTGCGGGATATATTAACAAGATGATAATCTTCGGTCATTGAAATTTCGTCATTATAAATTCCACCCCGCCCCTTACTTCCCATTAAGTGCATAGTTACATAAGCAATTTCTGCTTCCGGGATCTCTACCTTAAATGCTTCTGCAATTGAGGAAACAAGTTCACTGGCGATTACAAATTCTTTTTTTCCTTTTAGATTATCAAGTACTTCCGGATTAACAGTTATTTCTTCCCCATCTTTGATCCTTTTTAAGGCAATTGCCAGGTGAACCATCAGGGCAGCATAGGCATCATCAGCCAGCTGATAACTCATCTTATTTTCTAACTTTTTGATATATTCATCTAATAAATTTATTGTATCCAGTCCAATTAAATTTAATAGGCGGTTTTTAGAAAGATTTTTTCTCAATTTTTCTTCTGGCTCAGAATACTTATCCTGGAGCAGTAATAATATTTCTTCTAAATTAAAATTCTGATAGAGCAGATTAATACTTGCTTTTCTGATATCCTTTTCTTTTCCCTCAAGATATACACCAAGCCCGGGCTTTCTAATTAATTTGATCTGATATTCTTTCAGCCAGCCCTCAATTTCGTCTAAATCATGACTGATAGTTGCTTCTGATACATTACAGACTCTGGTAAAGGCATAAAGTTTGTTGGGCCGCTGATCTCTTAATAGTTCCGAGAGAATAATCATTTTCCTTTCATCCGGTGTAAAATGTCTGTCAACAGCTTCAAACTCCAGTAGTTCTGCAATTCTATTTTTATCTGCAGCTGAGCAGTTGAGCCGAATTCCTGTCCCTTTTTTCTTTTCCAGCTGAATATCATTAGCCCGCAGCCATTTTTCTACTTTTTTCAGCTCCCTCAGAACAGTTCTGGAGCTGACATCTAACTTTTGAGCAATTTTCTCAGTCACAATATAATCATCATTTTCAATTAAAATTTGGCTCTTCGCTATTTAGTGTGGGTAATACAAATGGCATATATTAACATTAATGGTAATGCAAAATTAAAAATTAGCATGAATGCAGTTTGAAATT
>NZ_QBLR01000159.1:0-7717 GCF_003070835.1 Halanaerobium sp.
AATAAGTATTATTTAGTTAATTTAAGTATATCACCTCAAATCAAAATATTCAAATAATTTATTTTTCTTTTAATTTTTGATATAATTATCTTGCTAGTAAAATAAAGTTTGAAATATGTTTTTAATTAGTGAAATTAATCCACTAAAATAAGGATTGAATAATTTCACAGTTTTATCTTACCATCCCCCACCGACACCGTCCTGTCGCATACACCTGTTTTTTAATAATTCTCCAGCATCTTTTCTATTTCCTGCTTTATTTCTTTCCTCAAATCCTCGGGCTGCAGGACCTCTGCCTCAGAGCCATAACCCAGGATCCACTTTTTTATCTCTTCCCGGCTGCCAGTTTTAACCTTAAATATAATTTCATTCTCACTAATGCTATTAATCTCTTGCTTGTCACTCCAGTGGTATTCAGGCACAAAGCGGGCTGCTCGGCCGCTAAATTTAACTTCTACTTCCATCTCCTCTTTGCCCTGTTCAACACCCCAGGCATTATCAAGTTCTTCTGCCAGAGAAAAGTCAGCAGGCAGCTTATAAGTTTCTGCTGTTAGTTGAATTTCCTTAATCCTGTCTATCCTGAAAATTCTTTTTTCCTCCCGCAGATGACAATAGGCATAGAGATAGGGGGCTCCATTATTGAAAAACAAATTATAAGGATCAAGTTTTCTTTCAGTTGTCTGGTTGCTGCTCATTGAATAATAATCAACGTCAATCCTTTTTTCCTCATTAATTGCTTTCTTTAACTTATCAAATTTATGCTGGTGTTCCTCAAGCTCAACAAAGGGATCAGAAATAATCTCATAATTTTTAATATAGCTGCCCATACTGCTTTTTAAAAATTCAGGCAGGGAATTATAGACTTTGGCCAGTCCTGATTCAAGTTCCTTTTTCATTGGAAAACTGCGGTTTTGATATTCTTTAGCTGCCAGCAGAACTGCCTCAGTTTCTTTTTGATCCAAATTTGGAGCTTTAAAACGGAAATTATCCAGAATCTTGTATTCCTTGAGGTGGTTATCATAATAAATTGGAACTCCCAGCTCCTCCATCACCCTTTTATCCCGGTGGAAAGTTCTTTCTGAGACCTCAAAATACTCCGCAAAATCTTTAGCCTCCCAGTGCTTATAAGGTTCATTTAAAAGCATAATTGTTTTTATAATCCGAAAAATCCTGTTTTTATCTGCCATCAGTCCACCCCTTATCTAAATATTTTGTCAATTTATGTCGCAAATATTAACACTCAATACTTTATTTTCCTTATATAATTATTTCGTGATCGAAAAGAACAATCCTTTAAAAAAGAAAAAAGCCGGCTGAAATTAATCAGCAGACTCCAAATTTTAAAACTATTTGTTTTCTACAAACTGTATTTTTACTCCATTTGGATCAAGCACATAAAAGAATTCAATCTCCGGATTGGGAGCAATGGGTCCGCTTACAACTTCAACTCCCTTTTCCTGCAGGAATTTCATTTTTTCAGATACTGATTCAATTTCAAAGCCAAGTGAGATATCCTGTCCGATCTCAATATCTTCTTTTCCCTGGTCAGCAATTAACTCAACTTCAGTCTCCCCTGCAGCAGCCGCTAAAAATGCAATTTCTCGCTCAGGGCCGGCTTCAAATCTCCGCTGCAGCTTAAGCCCCACAATCTGCTGATAAAATTCAATCGACTCTTCTAAATCTTTAACCTTAATAGTTGTCCACAAATAGCTCATTATTCCACTCTCCTATTCTTACTTGATAATTAATTATATTTTCAATTTAAATCAAATTAAAGGGCCACCAACTAAAAAGTTAATGACCCCAGATTTAATTTCCAATTATTTCTAAGTACCCGGTACCTAGCTCCTATTTAACTTTTCAACAATTTCTTCAACCTGCTTCCGGTTGACTGCACCTTCTGAAAACATAACCAGTGCTCTTAAAGGCATGTACTTTAACATTGCTTCCATCATCTCGCTCTTTCTGCCGCCGAGCATTTCGAAGAGATCTGTACCCTCTAAATATTCACTGAGCAGCTCGTTGAAAACTTCTTCTGCTTCCGGGTCAGCCAGAATATCACCGACATTGGTATTAATTGTGTACTCATAGGGCAGCTCAACAGTGGATTCTACCCTGACTGTTTCTTTTAATCTAATATCTCTGGAAGAAGCTCCAACTAAAATATCGTATTCTCCACTTTCTACATACCAGTCATCAATTTCAGTATTATAATAAGCAAAGGCTCTTTTAGCTAACTCAAACTCAACTATTTTTTCCTGGCCGGGTTCTAATTCTACCTTGGCAAATTCTTTTAATTCCTTTTCCGGCTTAATTACAGTGCTTTCTGGATCAGATACATAAAGCTGAATGATCTCTTTACCATAGATATCGCCAGTATTTTTAACTTTTAGACTTAAATTTAAAGTCTCCTGGTCTGTGATTTCATTTTTCTTAATTTTTAAGTCACTGTATTCAAAGTCAGTGTAGCTTAGACCATAACCGAAGGGGAAAAGTGGCTCAATTTCTTTACTGTCATAATAGCGGTAACCGACAAAAATTCCTTCTCTGTACTCCACCTTATCTTTTTCTCCCGGGAAGAATAAATAAGAAGGATTGTCACTTAATTTTTGCGGAAAGGTTTCGGCCAGTTTTCCGGATGGATTAACATGTCCAAATAATATGTCGGCTGCAGCACCTCCGCCAGCCTGACCGGTTAGATATCCTTCTAAGACACCTTTAACATTATTTAACCAGGGCATAGTGATTGGAGAGCCATTGCTCAGTACCACTATCGCATTTTTATTTACTTCTGCCACCTCTTCGATTAAACGATTCTGATTTGGAGGTATCTCCAGAGTATCCCGGTCATAACCCTCAGATTCGTAGCGGTCCGGCAGTCCAGCAAAGATTATTACTTTATCTACCTTTTCAGCCAGCTCTTTGGCCTTAGCAATTAATTTAACATCATCTTCATCACTTTCAAGTGAATAGCCTTCGGCATAAGCTAATTTTTGATCTGTATATTTTTCAAGTTCAGCATAAGCATTATCTACCTGATAGGGATTAATATTAGAACTTCCCCCACCCTGAAAACGCGGCTTTTTGGCAAAAGAACCGACAACTCCAAGCTTTTCATCTTCAGCTAAAGGCAGTATACTCTCTTCATTTTTAAGTAAAACCATTGAATCAGCAGCAATTTCTCTCGCTAATTGATGGTGCTCATCTTTACTGTAGTTTAAATCATCACGATCATTTTCTACAGCCTTAAAGATGATTTTCAGCATTCTCTCTGCAGCTCTATCTAAGCTCTCTTCACTTAAGCTGCCGTTTTCTACAGCTTCTACAATTGCCTTTTTACCGTCTCCATGACTGGAAGGCATCTCAAGTTCTAAACCAGCTGCAATTCCCTTATCTCTGTAATTTACAGCACCCCAGTCAGAAACAACAAAACCTTCGTGTCCCCATTCTTCTTTGAGAACATCTGTTAATAAGTATTTATTTTCAGAAGCGTGAGTTCCATTGACCTGATTATAAGCACACATTACTGTCCAGGGCTGGGCTTCTTTAACAACTTTTTCGAATGCTGATAAGTAAATTTCTCTTAAAGTCCGCTCATCAATTTGAGCATCAACTGTCAGGCGTCTGTGTTCCTGATTATTAGCGGCAAAATGCTTGAGTGAAGTCCCAACTCCCATACTCTGAACACCCTTAACATAATTTGCAGCCAGTTCTGAAGCTAAAAGTGGATCTTCAGAAAAGTACTCAAAATTTCTTCCACAGAGGGGAGAGCGCTTAATGTTAACTCCAGGTCCTAAAAGTATATTGACATCTTCCGTCTGACTTTCTTCTCCTAAAGCTTCTCCCATTCTGCTCATCAAATCTCTATCCCAGGAGCAGGCTAAAGCTGAAGCAGTTGGAAAGCAGATTGCTTCAACACTTTCCCCCATTGATGCACTTTCTTTCTCTTTCGGTTCTTTTCTTAAACCATGGGGCCCGTCTGCCATCATGATTTCTGGTATCTCAAGCCTATCAATCGAATGTGTTCTCCATCTGCTGGCTCCAGAACAGATTTCGGCTTTTTCTTCAACTGTCATTTTCTTAAGTAAATCCTTTATTTTTTGAGTCAAAGTAAATTCCCCTTTCAGATATTTGAAATAATTTAAATCTTAAATTTTCTCTATTAAATATATTCGCGAAAACGATTTATTTACCTTCATTATTTACGATTAAATTCTAATTAAAATTTTAGTCAGCTTAAAAACTAAATTTATTAACTATGCTGATCTTGTAAAAATTTTTCTGCCACTTCTGGAAAAAGAATACAGGAAAGAATATCCTCTTCTTTCTGGCTGAGATCTTTAATTTCTGCTGCAGCTTTCTCATATACCGGCTCAAGGTTATCAGCCGGACGATTTGTAATCACCTGATCCTTAGATATAATATTTTCAATTAATTCAGGATTGATTTCTCCGGGAGGACTGCCATACATTCCCCGCAGATAATTTTTGAATTCTTTGGAGACAAAGCTGTATTTTTTACCTGTCACAACATTAAAGACTGCCTGAGTTCCAACAATCTGGCTGGTCGGTGTTACCAGAGGTGGGTAGCCCAGGTCTTTTCTGACTTTAGGAATTTCCTCTAAGATTTCCTGATAGCGGTCAAGCTGATTCTGTTCCTGCAGCTGATTGCGCAGATTGGAGAGCATTCCGCCGGGCAGCTGGTTTCGAATGATTCTGGGATCAACCTCATAGGAACCAAGATAATCTCTGTAATTTTCTCTGACTTCCCTAAAATAATCTCCTATTTTCTCCAAAGAATCCAGATTAAGATCAGTATCAAACTGACTGTCATTTAAGACAGCGGCCAGTGTTTCTGTAGTTGGCTGAGCTGTTCCCGAACTAAAGGCAGAAATTGCCGTATCAATAATATCAACTCCAGCCTCTATAGCTTTTAAATAGGTCATAAAAGCAAAACCAGCAGTGTTGTGGCTGTGAATTTCTACTGGAATCTCAATTTCTGATTTTAATTTTTTTACCAGATCATAGGCTTTAAAAGGTGTTAATAAACCTGCCATATCTTTAATACAGAGAGAATCTATTCCCTTTTTTGAAAGCTCTTTAGCCTTTTTGACAAAACTCTCACTGCTGTGGATTGGGCTTGTGGTATAGACGATTGAGCCCTGAGCTTCTGCACCGTATTTTTTTGTAAATTCAACTGCTTTTTCCATATTTCTAATATCATTTAGCGCATCAAAAATTCTAATAATATCAATTCCGTTTTCAACTGATTTTTTGATAAACCGCTCTAATACATCATCAGGATAATGCTTATATCCTAAAATATTCTGGCCTCTTAAAAGCATCTGCAGTTTTGTCTTTTTAACTCCTTTTCTTATCCTGCACAGCCGCTCCCAGGGGTCTTCATTTAAAAAGCGCATACAGCTGTCAAAAGTTGCTCCACCCCAGACTTCTAAAGCATGGTAGCCCACCTGATCAAGATCTGCTAAAACTGGTATAATATCTTCAATCTTTAATCGGGTTGCAATCAAAGACTGCTGACCATCTCTTAAAACTGTTTCGGTAAATTTAACTGACATCTGATCACCGCCTGATTTATTTTTTATAAATATTAAGTTTAAATTACTTCCTAATAATTAGTTCGATAAGCTGGGCTGCTTTTCCTTTAAAAAAGAAAAAAGACAGCTCCGGAGAACTGCCTTTAAGTGAGTCAATTAAATTTTAATTTGAATAAATATCAGTCTTCAAGCCGCTGATATAAATCCATAAATTCTTTTGCCATATCTTTAAGTAAAATTGCTGTCATTAAATGATCCTGAGCGTGAGTAAGCAGCAGACTGCTTTCTAATTTCTCTCCACCAGCTTCTTTGTTAATAAGTTCTGTCTGTTTGAGGTGGGCTTTAATCAATTGATCATCTGCCTCATTAAAGACATCTTCTGCCTCTTCAGGTTCATTGTTTTTCGCATGTTTAACAGCTTTTAAAAACTTCTTTTTTACTTCTCCACTTAAAGAAATAATTTCAATTAAATTCTCTTCCAGTTCCATCAATATCCTCCTTGATCAACTATTAGCCCAGAGCTATAAAAACCATTAAGTAGTGCAGGATTCCACCAGCTAAAATAAAGAAATGGAATATCTCATGAAAACCAAAATTAGGGCTCAAATCTGGCTTTTTAAGTATATAGAATACTGCTCCAGCAGTAAATGATAAGCCTCCTGCGAACATTAAGACTAAATTGGCTGTGGGCATTGTCATAAATAACTGATGAAAGGCGAAAATACCAACCCAGCCCATTAATAGATAAACTATAGTATATAAAATCCTGGGGGTTTTAAAGTACATAAACTTCAGAAAAAAACCGCCTAAAACCAGTCCCCACTGAACTGCAATAATTGTCCACTTCAGCCAACCTTCTAAATAAAGGTAAGCAACCGGAGTATAAGAACCGGCGATCATTACAAAAATCGCAAAGTGATCTAGCTTGCGCCAGATAGACTGTTCATCATCTTCTTTTTTAAAGGCATGGTATAAGGAGCTTGCCAGAAATAAAAATGCTACTGAGAGACCATAAACGGCAGCAACAATAATTTTATCCGGGCTTTCTAAGGCTCTAAAAATTAAAAATACCAGCCCAATTAATGCTAAAATAAAACCAACAAAATGAGAATAAAAGGAAACCTGTTCATCTTTTCTCATCTTAAAACCTCCATTCTCTCTACTTTAAATTGATTGTAACACTCAAGAATAAATTTTCAGCTAAATTGATTACAATCTCAGGATTTTCTAGTTTTATTATAACATTAATTTATTAAAATATCATTATAAATAGAAAAACTGCCAGTTATTAATCTTAAACCGGCAGCCCCAATTTTTTATTGATATGCTTATTTAAATTTATTTATTCAGCTAACTCAAGTGCAATCTCCATCATATCAGTAAAGGTCTTTTCTCTTTCTTCAGAAGTAGTTTCTTCTCCAGTTACTAATGAATCACTAACAGTTAAAATACTTAATGCATCTACTCCATACTTAGCTGCCAGAGTAAATAGCTCAGCTGATTCCATCTCTACACCTAAAACTCCATATTCTTTCCACTTTTTCCAGGCTTCAGAGTCATCATTATAAAAAGCATCTGAACTTAAAATGGTACCTACTTTAACATCTGTACCTTTTTCTTCAGCTACCTGATAGGCCTTTGATAAAAGTTTGAAGCTGGCTGCTGCCGCAAAATCTTTACCATCAAAACGCATTTTGTTAAGATTGGAATTACTGCAGGCAGCCTTAGCTAAAATCACATCTCTTACTTTAGCTTCTTCATTAAAGGACCCACAGGAGCCAACTCTAATTAAATTTTTGACACCATAATCTCTAATTAATTCGTTGACATAAATTGAAAGAGAGGGCATTCCCATACCAGTACCCTGAGTTGAAACTCTTTTCCCTTTATAAGTTCCTGTAAATCCATACATTCCTCTAACATCATTATATTGTTTTACATCTTCTAAATAGTTTTCTGCAATAAATTTAGCTCTCAGTGGATCTCCAGGCAGCAGAATTGTTTCTGCAATTTCGCCTTTTTTTGCACCAATGTGTACACTCATAAGTATAACCTCCCTCTATAAATTAAGTTTATCTCTTTAATACTCGCTTATTCGCAGTTTTTCATATTTCTTTGAATTAGAAAAACAGAAACTTAAGACATAAATATTAATTTTTG
>NZ_QBLR01000160.1:0-7703 GCF_003070835.1 Halanaerobium sp.
ACATGCTATTAAACATATGCAATCATCCTTTCTTATAAAGTTATATTAGTTATAATCTGATTGTCTTATATTTTTAAAAGTTATTTGCTTTTAATGAAACAGTCTTTAGTACTGATTTAAGTGAGCACAAGAATCATGTTTGAGCTGCTTTTCTTTAACTGAGCGAATATTGCTCTCGATTCTTCTACCCTCACTATTACTTGCTTTAATGAATGTGAATAAAGAATTCAACATTATCAAATCACCCTTTCTTATAGTCTTATTGTTGTTAATCAATTATAAGTGATTTACTTATATTTTTCTTATCTTAATTACATTATACAGCTTTTAAATCTCCTGTCAAGGGTTTTATTAAAGTCTAAATTTACAGACTTTTATTGAAATTATTGTTCGATTCCAATAAATATACCTCCGGGCTCTTCTCCCCCAAAAACATTTGAATCTTGTGTTCCTAAAACTAATATCTTTTTATCATTATCTGGCACTAACATCATATACCATTTGTTAGCAACTGTACTTATGTCAGATTTAAATAAAATTAATCCTTCTTCATTTTTAAAAGTATTAACATCAATAGTATCATCAACAAAAGAATCATTTTCTCCTGTTACATTTATTATAAATTCCATTCCCTCTTTTCCAGTATTTGATAAACTAATAGTTCCTATATCACTATCAACATCAATAAAATTATAAACACCATCAAAATCCGAATAATTAATTTCGCTACTCTGTTCAACTAAGATTGACATGCCATCTCCAGTCCAACTACCAGCTTCATACATATAAGAATCAAAAACTCCAATTTCCCCATCTAAAAATACACCATAATGTTGAAATGTATCACTTTCAATTATTTTAACTGCTTTATATAAATCATCATACTCAAATGTACTAGTGAATTCCTCCATTTCATCATTATTATTAGCTATTGTACCATCCCCGTCTAAATCTATCCATATAACAGCATCTTTATCTTGTTTTAACTCAACTGTACCTCTGGCCCCTTCTAAAGAAGTTATAATATTATATTTTTTTTTCTATTTCTTGACCAAAAGATGAAGCAGGTTCAGAAAAAGCTGTAATAATTTGTTCCCCTTCATTACCTTTACTATCTGTAGCAATTAACACTTCATTATTTAACATTAAAAAATAATCTTGATCATTATTTGTTATATAAAAGTCTTTAACATCATCGCTAAAAATATATGATTCTTTTTGAGTAATAGCTTCTGGATTTGAAAGGTCTTCGATTTCATAATCTATTAGTTTATCAGCCATATTCACTTCCACATTAATAAAATCTCCCTTACCTACACTACCGGCAAAATTATAAACAACATCTGCACTGTCTCCACTACTTCCACTTTCACAGCCGCTTAAAATAACCATCAAAGCCAGCACAACAAAGACAAAGCCCCAAATTTTTCTTTTGATCATCATATGTATTCCCCCTGTTATAAAATATTTAAAATAAAAAATTATAATTTATTATACCACTACTCGTATAAAATTTCACTAAAATTGTCAAAAAATATATAAAAATGTCGTATTTTAATTTTAAATAAACAAAAAAAGAGCCTCAACAGCACTGAAATCTATCAGCTGCTATTGAGACTCTATTAATTACTCTTTATTTATTTTATCAATTTTTACCAGAGGTGGTGAACACTATCTCTGATATACTCGTCATAAATTTCATCTACTCTTTCCATTACTTCATCGGAAAGGTCGTCAGCTTCAGAAGCTGCTGCATTATCTTTTACCTGCCATGGCTTTTTACCACCAGGAATTACACAGCTAACTGCATCATGCATTAAAATCCACTTGAGAGCAAACTGGGCCATAGTTAAACCTTCTGGTTTAATTTTTTCCAGTTCATCAACAGCCTTTAAACCGAGCTCAAAATCTACCCCGGAGAATGTTTCTCCCTTGTCAAAGGCCTCTCCATCACGGTTAAAGTTGCGGTGATCATTTTCAGCAAAGGTTGAATCCTTAGAGAATTTACCGGTTAAAAGTCCACTTGCCAGCGGTACTCTACAGATAATTCCTACCCCTTTTTCCTTAGCCTTAGCGAAAAATTCATCCGCAGGCTTGTGTCTGAACATATTGAAGATAATCTGTACTGTGGCAACGTTTTCGTATTCTAAAGCTTTCATCGCTTCTTCTACCTTTTCTACGCTGACACCATAATTTTTAATTTTACCGGCCTCAACCATCTCTTCTAAAGCCTCAAATACCTCTTCCTGATGATAAACTTCAGTTGGTGGACAGTGAAGCTGTAGCAGATCTATAGTCTCTACATCCAGATTTTTAAGACTGCGGTCCACAAATTTATTTAAGTTTTCTTTATTATAGCCTTCAGCGGTGTGCGGATCTAATCTTCTACCTGCCTTGGTAGCTATATGTATCTCCTCATCAGTTTCTTCTCTTAATTTAGCCATTAGACGCTCACTGCGGCCATCTCCGTAAACATCTGCTGTGTCAAAAAAGTTTATCCCCTGATCGACTGCTTCTCTTAAAGCGGCCAGTGACTGCTCATCTTCTACATCTCCCCAGGTACCACCGATTGCCCAGCCTCCAAAAGAAACTTCTGAGACTTCATAACCTGTTTTTCCTAATTTTCTATACTTCATTAATACTACCTCCTTGAAATTTAATCTAATTGAAAAAAGTTATTTTAACTTCTAAATTATCTGAATTTATTATACCATTTATTCCCCTATATTTAAAGAATTAAATGTACTGAAAAACAAAAAAAGAACACCCCTTTATCTAAAAGGAAGTGTTCCTTAAGTCTGATTAAAATTATTATATTTAACTGCTGTATTCATTATAAGCTTATTTCCTAAAACTGCATATAACTGCTTGTGTTTTCGTTGCGGTATTGTTCTTTGACCTCTCTGAGGTTATTTTCTATTCTCTGCCCCTCAGAACTTACCTCGTCAAAAAATCTGATTACTCTTTTAAACATTATCAATCACCCTTTCTTATTAGCTTGTTATTAATTATTAGTGATTTTCTTATAATTCTTATAATGTTATTATACAGATATATTTCTGACTGTCAAGAATAATTACTGATTTCCCTTAAATTGTATTTTGTTTTACAGGAATAATTAAATTACCCGGTTATATTGAGCCATGTAGAGATCATGGTAGTGGCCTTTTCGGGCCATTAATTCTTCGTGACTGCCTGTCTCTATAATTTCTCCATCCTCAAGGACCATTATTCGATCAGCATTGCGGATGGTTGAGAGGCGGTGAGCAATTACAAATGATGTTCTTCCTTTTAATACTGCCTGAGTTGCCTTTTGAATTAAGATTTCCGTCTGAGTATCGATACTTGAAGTAGCCTCATCCAGAATCAGAATCTTTGGATCTGAGAGAATTGTTCTGGCAAATGAGATCAGCTGCCGCTGACCAACAGAAAGTCGGGATCCGCGCTCATTGACTTCAGTATCATAGCCATTTTCCATTTCTCTAATAAAACCATCAGCATATACCATCCTGGCTGCTCCTTCTATATCTTCTCGGGTTGCTTCAAGATTTCCATAACGAATATTATCCGCAATTGAGCCGGAGAAAATAAAGGTGTCCTGCATCATGACTCCAATCTGTTTTCTTAAAGAAGCTACTTTTACTCCTTGAATATCAATATCATCTATTAAAATACTTCCCTGATCAATGTCATAAAAGCGGGTCATTAAATTAATGATAGTACTTTTACCGGCTCCAGTTGCTCCCACAAAGGCAATTGTTTCTCCAGGCTGAACCTCAAAATTCATATCTTTTAAAACAGTTTCTCCATCTTCTTCATAACTAAAGCTTACATTATTAAATTCAACCTTACCGTCAATTTCCGGCATTTTTTCTGCTCCCGGTAGATCAACTATCTCCGGATCAGTATCCAGCACATCAAAAATTCTTTCGGCTGCTGAGTTAGCAACTAAAATCTGATTGTAAAAGTTGCTGATATTAATAATCGGCTGCCATAAACGCCAGATATACTGGAGCAGCGCTATCAGAGTACCTATTGTAACCAGACCGGCATTTAAATCTCTAATACCAACTAAATACATGATAATAACACTGGTGGTATTAATTAAAAGTACGACCGGAAAAATTCCGTGGGACATCATAACTGTCTTCATCCAGTTGCTTACATAATCATCCTGGAGGTCTTTAAAAATATTACTGTTCTTATCTTCTCTCACAAAGGCCTGAGTAATCTGCATTCCAGTCAGGCTCTCATGGATATAGGCATTCATGTTGGAGCGCTTTTTCTGTACCCGGCGCCAGCCAACTCTAATCTTCTTTTTCAGTAAAAAGATTATAAAAATCAAGAGTGGCATTACAGTGATTGAAATCAGAGTTAAACGCAGATCCAGATTAAGCATGATAACTAAAATTGCCAGAAAGCGAAATGTATCAGTAATGATGTTAATTAAACCATTTTCCAGTAGATTCTGCAGTGAATTGACATTATTCATTACCCGCACAATAATTTTACCGGCCGGGATAGAATCAAAATAACTGAAAGATAGTTTCTGGATATGCTGAAAGAGATCCTGCCTGATATTGCGGACAACCTTATGTCCAACCTTACTCATAATTAAAACACGAAACCTAACAGCAAAGCCGTTTACTGCCAGCAGCCCCATAAAAAGCAGACTGATCATTGTCAGCCCCCGAAAATCACCGGCAGTAATGTAATTATCAATTGCAACTTTAGTTAAATAAGGTCCTAAAAGATCTGCAAAGGCGGCCATGGCCATTAAAAATAGTGAGAATGCAACCTTATATTTATATGGTTTTAAATAAGCAAGGACTCTTTTTATATTATTGGGATCAAGATTTTCCATTTCCTCATCTTCAAAATAACGATTATAGGCCATTTAATTCACCCACCTTTCTTCAATTTCTTCTTCGCCAATTACTTCTTTGTACTGCTCCTTAAACATTGTATAATAGTGCCCTTTATTATTAATTAATTCTTCGTGAGTCCCTCGTTCTATAATTTCTCCATGATCTAAAATTAAAATCTGATCCGCATTTCTAACTGAAGAGATTCGGTGGGCAATTAAAAATAAGGTGCTTCGCTGCTCCATACTCTCCAGTGCCTGCTGAATCTGATGTTCAGTCTCCATGTCGACTGCAGAAGTTGCATCATCTAGAATTAAGATTGGACTTTCTTCCACAATTGCTCTGGCCAGTGAAACTCTCTGTTTCTGACCACCTGAAAGTCCCATTCCTCTTTCTCCGATAACTTCCTCAAATCCACCTTCCATTTCTTCAATAAATTCTCTGGCGCTGCTGATTGAGGCAGCCCTTTTAATTTTTTCCAGGTCAAGACCGGGCTGTCCGTAGGAAATGTTATTGGCAATTGACTCCGAAAATAAAAATACATCCTGCATTACAATAGAAACCTGTGATCTCAAATTCTGCAGATCATAATCCCTATTATCAACTCCATCAATTAAAACTTCTCCCTCTGTTGGTTCATAATAGCGGGGAATTAAGTTAATCAGAGATGATTTTCCACTTCCGGTTGCTCCCATAATTGCAACAGTTTCGCCAGGGGAAGCATGAAAAGAAATATTTTTTAAGATATCTTCTTCATCATAGCTTAAGGATACATTTCTAAATTCAACCTCTCCCTGCAGCCGCTCAACAGTAATCGCATTCTCTTTATTCTTGATTTCCGGCTCAGTTTCTAAAACATTAAAAATTCTCTCAGCAGATGCACTGGTCCGGGAAAACATATTAACAATATGTCCGATCATCCGCATCGGCATAATTAACATCCAGAGGTAGGAGTTAAACTGCATCCAGACCCCAAGAGTGATTTCTCCCTGAATTACCAGGCGGCCACCATAAAATAAAAGCAGAACTGTACTCATTCCGCCCAAAAATTCCATTATCGGAAAATATTTTGACCAGATTTTGGCGGCATTATAATTTTTAGTAAAATAATCATTATTTTCTTCATCAAATTTTTCCATCTCATAACACTGCTGATGAAAGGCTTTAACAATTCTAATTCCCGATATATTTTCCTGTACAGTTGAGTTCAAATCAGAATACTGGCGCCTAACCTGTCTGAAAACCGGCTTGATCCTTACTCCCAGACGGTAAGCAAAAAATCCAATCAAAGGACTTAAAGCCAGTGAAACAAGAGATAGTTTTAGACTTTCGGGAATCAAAACAGCCATTACAAAAACTATATAAAAAATAGATCTGACAAAATGAAACATTCCCTCTGCAAATAGCATTCTAACTGCTTCCATATCACCGGTCATCCGGGACATTAATTCTCCAGTTCGATTTTTATTGAAGAAATTAAAGGAAAGTTTCTGCAGATGATCATAAAGATCCTGTTTTAAATCTCTCAATATATTTTGAGAAAGACTTTCCGTGTAATAGCGGTGGACCATAATCACTGTTGCTCTTAGTAAATTAGCGATGATGTAAGCAACTAAAAAACTAAAAAGAAGTTCCATTTTTCCAGCGGTAATTACATCATCAATTATTCTTCTATTTAGATAGCCTGGAATCATTGAAAGCAGCACATTAAAAATTATAAATATTAAGCCGACAATAAGGTACAATTTATAATTGCGCACATAATTCCAGAGTTTTTTTAATTCAGCCATTCTTTATCTCTCCTAACAGATTAAAGCTTGTTTTTATTTATAAGTCATTAAAAAATCTGTAGTGTCTGTCTCTTAAACCCGGCAGATCTTCATGTCCATAATCAGGATAAATTAGCATCTCTTTTTTAGATGTTATTTTATTATAAACAGCAAATTGAGTTGAAGGTGGACAGACTGGATCTGCAACTGCAGTAGTCATTAAAACTTCAGCCTTTATCCTATCTGCGAGATTTTGAATATCTATATAAGATAATTTTCTATAAATCTCCTTTTCTTTAATATGTAGGGGATCATATTTTCTAAAGAAATCTTTGATTTCAGCATAGGCACTGGCATCAATATCAAGCTGACTTACCCGCCTGTAATCACTTAAAAATGGATAAACTGGAGCCGCTTTTTTGATTCGTGGTTCTAAAGCTGCACAGGCAACTGTTAGAGCTCCTCCCTGAGAATAACCAAAGACTCCGACCCTCTTTTGATCAATATTATCCATTTCCATCACAATTCCAGCCAGCTGTGCAGCATCTAAAAAGACATTGCGATAATAAAGTTTTTCAGCATCATCTGCAAGCCCTCTAATAATATGACCATTGCGGGTATTTCCCTTAACTCCCCCGCGGTCTTCAGAATAACCTGCATTCTGACCCCGACAGTCCATTCCAAAGTAAGAATAACCGCGAGCAGCAAACTGCAGCTTATCTGACCAGTCTTCAATTTTACAGCCATAACCGTGAAATTCGATTACTGCTGGCTGTTTTGTTTTAATATTTTTTGGTTTTATGTATTTAACATGGATCCGGGCATCATCAACCCCGGTAAAGTATAGATCATAACACTCAGCAAATTCAGTCTGAAAAGCTGAAGCATTAATTTCAATTTCTGGATCAACTGACTTCATTTCCGCCAGAGCCCTGTCCCAGTACTGATCAAAATCATCAGCTTTTGGACTGGAACCTTTATATTCCTTCATTTCTTTTAATGACATTTCGAAAAGCATCTGCATCTCTCCTTTTTAACAATTGTTAAAATGATTTAATAACTACTAAAT
>NZ_QBLR01000161.1:0-7696 GCF_003070835.1 Halanaerobium sp.
AATTTTAGAGTATGATGGGAAAAAGGTAAGGTTCTGGTATGAAGATCATAAAACAAAAAAGAGAGTGGAATTAGAGCTATCAGCCATGAAATTTATTGGTAGAATAATAATGCATATTCCACCCAAATATTTTAAGATGACCAGACGGTATGGACTCTACAGAAGAGGCTACAATAAAAGAGTGAAAAAGATAGTGGCTCTCTGGAAATACATGAAAAGAAGACAGTTAAGATTAATCACAGAGCAGAAAGTTACTAGATCATTAAGCTGGAGAGAAAGAATGATAAAAAGTTTTGGAAAAGATCCAGTAAGGTGTAAAAACTGTTGTAAAGAGATGGTTTTGTATGAGATCTGGCATCCATTATATGATTTTCTGTATCATATAGAACATACCGATGATAGAGGAAGATATATTAAAAGCAATAGTTGGGAGGTTGATCCAAGATATGAAAGAAAAAAACTGGCAAGAAGATATGGAGATCCCATTCCATTCCCCAGAAGACACAGACAAAGAGTGGTATAAATTTGAATGTCCTAAGTGTGGGGAAGAAGATGAAGTCCCAGGTTATGTGATAGATGAGTTTGCAATGGGAAAAGATTTGAAAGAAGGAGAAATGCCAGGAGTGGCATGTCCTGAATGTGGTGCAGAAATGAAGTTTAAATACACATTTGAAAGATAAAACCCTACTAAAGAAATATTAATTAACTTCTATAGTAGGGTGGCCGTTAGGCCATTTTGTTCTTATAACTGTTTATTTCTGTTCGTTTATGTTTATTTATGTTCACGCACCGTGAACCTGTCGAATTATGTAAATAAGATTCATTTTATGATAAGATAAATAATAAGTAAAAACTTTAATTAAAGTTTTTAGATAATTCAAATAAAAGTTTAATTAAGCTGAAGATTAAATTGGGGGGGCCTAAATTGGAAAATCCTATTATTTTACAGACTTTTTACTGGGAGATGAATACTGGTAAATATGCAGAAGAATATCCCGAAGAAGCTAATTTATGGAATCTTTTGGCCGAACAGGCAGCTGAGATTGCAGAAGTTGGTTTCAATTTTCTCTGGCTGCCGCCTGCTAATAAAGGGGCAGCAGGTGCAGAAGATGTTGGCTATGGAACTTATGATCTCTGGGATCTAGGGGAATTTAAACAGAAAGGAACTAAAAGAACAAAGTATGGAACTAAAAAAGAGCTGGAAAAGGCAGTTGAAAAACTCCATCAAAATGGTCTCAAAGTTCTCTATGATGCAGTTTTAAATCACAGATTAGGTGCAGATGATAAAGAGCTGGTTAAGCTTAAAGATGACAGCAAAGCTGAGGTCTGGACTATTTTCAACTTTAAGGGTAGAGGAGACGAATATAGCAGTTTGAAGTTGGACTGGCGGGTTTTTGATGGTGTTGACTGGGACGAAAGAACACAGCGGGCCGGAGAATTTCTTTTTAAATGCAAGGAATGGGATGATTCTTATGAAGAGGATTATCTGATGGGGGCTGACATAGATTATGAGAATCAGGAGATTAAAAAAGATGTAATTAACTGGGGCAAATGGATTGTAAATGAGATTGGTTTTGATGGCTTCCGTTTTGATGCAAGTAAACATGTTGATAATGGAATGATTCATGATTTTATTGAAGAGGTCAATCAGAGTACAGATAAGGATCTTTTTTTCATAGGTGAAGCCTGGGTTAATAGCGCTGAAACTCTGGCAGATTATTTGAATACAGTTGGTCAGGAAAAACTACATGTTTTTGATTTTCCCCTCAGGGAAAGTTTTGTAAAAATGATGCAGGGCAAGCTTGATATGCGCTGGCTGGGAGAAAAAGGCCTGGTCAATCAGGATAATTTTAGAGACAGGGCAATTACCTTTGTTGAAAATCATGATACAGAGCGTGATGGGACAAATGAATATGGAACTGAAGCAATTGTTCACCGCAAAATGCAGGCTTACTGCTATATTTTAATGCGCAGAGATGGGGTGCCAACAGTTTTCTGGAAAGATTATCACAGTCACGGTTTAAAAGAAAGGCTGGATACTTTGATTGCAGCTCGCAAAAAATTTGCCTATGGAGATGCCTATGAGAGTGAATCAAATGATAAAAACACTTATTCCTACATTCGGACTGGAGATGATGAACATCCAGGTAGTGGACTGGTAATGATGATTACTCAGCATGAAAGTGAAAAGATTATTGAAAAAAGTGTTAATACCGGCAGAGCGGAAACCCGTTATTATGATTATACTGGCCATATTGAAGAAGAAATTATGACTGATGCAGAAGCTAATGGAATTTTTAAAGTTAAAGGTACAGCTGAAGAGGGTTATTCTGTCTGGGTTCCGGTGAAAGATTAATTATGCTGACAGCAGTAGTTCTAGCAGCTGGCGAAGCAAAGCGGATGGGAGAATTAAAGCAGCTTCTTGAATGGGAAAAAGAAAACACTATTTTGGGGAAAACCATTGATAATTTACTGGCTGCTGAAATTGTGGATGAAGAGCTTAAAGTTGTTATTGGGGCCCAAAAAAAGAGAATAAGAAGTTACTTAGAGAAAAAATATTATTCTGAACTGAAGAGTGGAATTCTTAAAATCATAGAAAATGATGATTATAAGCGGGGAATGATGTCTTCAGTCAAAGCAGCACTTTATGAACTGCCGCAGGATAATCAGTATCTGCTTTTTACACTTGCAGATAAGCCTTTTATTGGTCCTGAAATCTATAAAGAATTTTATCAAAAATGTCTGGAGTTAAAATCAGATATATTTTTACCGGAATATCAGGGGCAGAAGGGTCATCCAGTGTTAATAAAAAACTCTCTTAGGGAGGAAGCTCTAAAACTTAAAGGAGAAGGAGGACTGCGCAATCTTTTTGCAGTATTTCCTGATAAAATCTTTCATTATTCATCTGATCAGCCAGAAATTACAGTTGATTTAGATTTAAAAAAAGATTATCAAAAATATAAAGAAAATAATTATAAACTGACAGTTCTAAAAGATTAATCTCAGTAGGCTTAATATTTCAAAGAGGGGAGAAATAATGCGCTTAAACTATAAATTATGGCTGGAAGAAGAGGAAAGACTTTTTGGTGATGGTCCCTGCCAGATTTTAGAACTTGTTGATCAGCTGGGTTCATTACGCCAGGCAGCTGCTGAAATCAATATGTCTTACAGTCAGGCCTGGAAGCTGATAAAAAAGCTTGAAAAAAGGCTGGGATTTAAATTACTGAACAAAAAAGTGGGCGGCAGCAGTGGTGGAGGCTCTGAACTTACGGAGAAGGGTAGGATTTTAACTAAAAAATTTTCTGATTTTAGAAAAGAAGCTCAAAAATGCCTTTCTGAGCTGGAAAATAAATATTTTGATCAGGAATTCAAAGAAATATTAAAAAAATAGATGTTTAGATATTTTTGATCACAGCTTAAAATAAGTTTTTGAAATAATGTCTGAATTAATTGAATTTTTATGTTATAATGTAATCGTTATATGAGGTTACACATAACGAAAAAGGGAGTGGTTTGATGTTAAAAAAAGAAAATTTTGAAGTAAACTGGCAAATGATTTTAGCAATTTTTAGTTTAAGTCTGCTTTTACTTTTTAGTCCACTATTCAGAGCAGAAGCGGAGCGCGATTTTACTGATATGATGGGCAGAGAAATAACTGTCCCCGACAATGTTGAGCGAGTTGTAACTACATATAAATCAGCGACCCAGTTTGTGCTGGCTCTGGATGCAGGAGATAAATTGGTAGGTGTTTCAGTTAAGACAGATAAACAGCCTTTGTTTATTAATATACAGCCTGAACTAGCTGATCTGCCACAGGTTGGCTCAAAAAGAAATGGGATTAATTTAGAGACCACGATGAGTGTAAATCCAGATTTAGTTATTTTATACCCTCATCGTGATGCTCTTGAAACAGCAGAAAAATTAAAAGAACAGGGTGTAACAGCAATAATTATAAATCCTGAAAGTCTGGATCAGATTCGAAAGACCACAGAACTTCTAGGAAAAGTTCTAAATAAAGAAGAGAAAGCAAAAGAAGTGATGGCTGCCTATGATAAAATTGATAGTTTAACTAAAAAAACAGCTGAGCTTTCAGAATCAAAAAAGAAAAAAATATACTTTGCTAACTCCGAATTTACTGATTCTGTTGGAGCAGAAATGATGCAGACAGCTCTGATTGAAAATGCAGGTGGAATAAATCCAGCAGCAGAATTAAAATCAGGATTTCTTACAGTATCGGCTGAAAATATTTTGGAATGGAATCCGGAGTTGGTAATTGTTTCTCAGTATTTTAATGGGGATTTAGAAGAACTGGCCCAAGAAAATAAATATCAAAATGTAAGTGCTTTCAAAAACAACGAGCTTTATCGAGTTCCATCAAAATTAGAACCATGGGATTTCCCCTCCCCGTCAGCTTTTATTGCTCAGCTCTGGCTGGCAAAAAAAGCTTATCCAGCTAAGTATCAGGACATAGATTATCAAAAACAGGTTAACAATTTTTATCAAACATTATACGGAAAAACATTTACTGAATTGGGAGGAGCGTTTTAGGCGATGAGGAAGATAACCGCTGCTGAAAAAATATTTATAACCGGTCTGCTCTTAATAGCTTTAATTTTAATTTCAATGATGATCGGCAATTATGAGCTCAGCATATCTGACCTGGGAGCTATTACTAATAATTTACTTGGTAGAGATTATGAGACCTTATTTAATAATCCGGATTGGTCAGTGCTTTATTATATTCGCCTGCCCAGAATTTTAACGGTTGTACTTGTAGGAGCTGCTCTTTCGATCAGTGGAGCTGCCTACCAGAATATTTTTCGCAACCCGCTGGTCTCACCTGATATTTTAGGAGTTTCAGCTGGGGCAGGGCTGGGAGTGGCGCTGGGACTACTTTACAGCAGTGGTTCAATTCTTTATGTTTATTTAATTGCTTTTATTACCGGTACAGCAGCAGTTGCCTTAACTTACTGGTTAAGCAAGCTCGCGGGAGGAAAAAATGCAATGTTTATGGTTCTGGCCGGAATAGTTGTTTCTTCACTGGCCAATGCCCTGGTTTCACTTTTAAAATATCTGGCAGATCCGATGCAGAATCTACCGGGAATAGTTTTTTATCTAATGGGCGGATTTTCTCGGAGCGGCTGGCAGGAATTTTATCTGCTCTTGCCGGTAGTAATTATCTCTTTAACAGTAATTTTATTTTTACGCTGGCAGCTGAATATCTTTTCTTTAGGGGAAAAAGAAGCAGCGGCTCTTGGTGTTGATACAGAAAAGATAAGAATGATTGTAATTGTATTTTCAACAATCATGGTTGCAGCAGCTACTGCTGCCGCCGGACAGGTTAGCTGGATTGGGCTTGTTATTCCTCATATTGCAAGGTTTATAGTTGGAAATAAATATAAGTATTATCTGCCTGCTTCTGCACTGCTGGGCGGCTTAAGCCTTCTTTTAATGGATAACCTTGCCCGAACAATAAGTGGGGCAGAAATTCCAATTAGTATTATAACTGCTTTAATTGGAGCTCCATTTTTTGCCTATTTACTAATTACCAAAAAAGAGAGCGGGTGGAATTAATGTTAGTAAGCAATAATCTTAATTTTTCTTATCCTGGTCGCAATGTATTAAAAAATATAAATTTCAAGGCAGAAAGAGGAGACTTTATCTCTATTCTGGGGGCAAATGGATCTGGTAAAACCACATTTTTTCAGTGTATGCAGGGATTATTAACTCCTGATGCAGGAAAAATACTACTCGATGGAGAAAATATAAAAAAGATGACTAAAAAAGAAATTGCTCAAAAAATTGCTGTTGTTCCTCAGGAAAGTCAGAATGTTTTTGATTACCAGGTTCTGGACATGGTTTTGATGGGAATCAATCCCTGGCTTGCATTTTCTGAAGAACCGGGAGAAAAAGAGAGGCAGACGGCAGAAGATATTCTAGCTGAGCTTGAGATATCAGATTTAAAGAATAAAAGCTTTAATAAAATTTCAGGTGGAGAAAGACAGCTTGTATTGATAGCCCGGGCTTTGATGCAGAAAAGCAGTTATTTGTTTTTAGATGAGCCAAACTCACACCTTGATTTTAAAAACACTCACCTTATTTTAAAGATTATGCGGGAACTGACCGCAAAAGGGAAAACAGTACTAACAGCTCTACATGATCCAAATCTTGCTGCTCAGTATTCAGATCGGGTAATTATTTTAAAATCGGGTAGGATTATTGCCGCAGGTTTGGTAGAAAATGTTATGACAGCTGAAAATTTGAGCAGAGCTTATGAAATAGAGATTAATGAAGAAAACTCAATCTTTTCTCTAGCTTTTCAAAAAAGTAGATTGCTGAGACAGGAAGCTTGAACTTCACTAAAAACAACTTTAAATTATTGAAGTTAGAATTTTAAATGAAGGGATGTGGAGTAGATGGAAAACTTTTTTAAAAAAGTCTTCAACGAATTACAGGGCAGTAAAAAGATTTTGACCGCGGTGCTGACAGATATTGAAAGTGAAGAAATATCCGAAAATTTACTTGGTGAGATGTTTTTATTTGATGAAGAGGGAATAATAGAGTTTTCATCTGATGAGCTTGAAAATGAACTGGAGAGATTTTTTCTAAATGCAGATTTGAAAAATCAAATTTTAGCTGTTGGGGAAGAAAAAAATACTGATTCTCAGCTAAAAGAGATTAATTTAGACTCAGATAATAAACTGGAATTTTTTCTGGAGCCGGTAGTTGACCAGCCTCATTTAATAGTATTTGGAGCAGGCCATATTGCAGAGCCGCTGGTTAAGATCTGCAGTCTTTTAGATTTTAGTATTACAGTTGTGGATGACCGAGAAGAGTTTTTGAATTTTGATAGATTTCCAACCGCTGATCAGCTTTTGCTCCTACCTTACAGTGATTATTTTGCCAGTGCAAAAATTGGAGATAATGATTATTTAGTAATTGTCACCAGGGGACATCAGCATGATTATCAGGTATTAAAAAATGTCATTAATTCTGAAGCTCCTTACATTGGGATGATTGGAAGTTCCCGAAAGATCAAAACAGTTTATGATCAACTGCAGGACGATGGAATTAGTGAAGAAAAACTGGCAGAAGTACATGCCCCAATAGGGCTTGATATAGGTAGTGAGACACCTGCAGAAATTGCGGTGGCAATTGCAGCCCAGATAGTTGCTGTCAGGAGGGATAGGTAGTGCGAAAAGAGATTTTAGAAAAAATTATCAGCTTAAAAAAAGAGAATATTAAACTGGCCCGAGCTTTTATTGTTCAGGCAAAAAGTTCTTCTCCCCGCAATACAGGGACTGAAATGTTAATTACTGAAAACGGAGATACTTTTGGCAGTATTGGCGGAGGAAAAGATGAAAAGACTGTAATCGAAAAATCTCTAGACTTAATCAAGAGCGGAAAATCTAAAAAAATAAAACTGACTTTAACCCGTAAAGAGGCGGCTGAAATAGGATGGGTTTGTGGTGGACAGATAGATATTTTTATTCAAATTATTAGCTGATTCCAGCAGCTAAGAGTGATTATTCAAAGTTGACAGATTTACTAAAGATTGATATAATTTTTATATAAATTTCCAGCTAAAATTTTAAAAAACGGATATTAGAGTAAATTGCGAAGCAAATGAGGCTTTTAATAACAGTAAGTACAGAGGATGATGATTTTTCTTTACCCCAAAAACATGGTATATAAG
>NZ_QBLR01000162.1:0-7668 GCF_003070835.1 Halanaerobium sp.
AATACAGTAAATTACTAAAGTTTAATCATAAAAATAAAACCTTCTCCCCAGAAAGAATGGTTTGAAGGTTAAATTGACACAGCTATCCCAAAATTTAAGGATTTTTTATCTTAGTATTATCTTAAATTGATTGCTAAGCCCAACCTTTGCCAGCCTCTCTGGACTGATTTAAAAGGTTAATCTATTCTTTTGTTATTGTGATTTAGTTTAACACTAATACTGAAAACTGTCAATAGTTATCCATGTATCCATTAAATTTTTCGCGCTTTATATTTTGTGTGAAGTAATTTGTGAGCAATTTCACTGCCTGGATTTCCCAGATAATCATCATATATCTTCTTAATATAAGGGTTTTCATGTGACTTTCTTAATTTTTTATTGCTGTCAATTTGGTAAATAGCTCTCTGTCTTTTTTCTAATACGTTATCATCACAGGAAATTGGCTGACCGCCTCCACCCATACAGCCACCAGGACATGCCATAAATTCGACAAAATCAAATTCTTCTCCCGCTTTGATCATTTCCATAAGCTTACGTGCATTACCAAGGCCATGAGCCACAGCAGCCTTTAATTTCAAACCATCAATTTCTATTTCTGCCTTTTTTATTCCTTCTAAACCTCTTACAATTTCAAAATCTATTTTTTCTAATTCATGACCGGTAATCAATTCAGTTGCTGTTCTAAGTGCTGCTTCCATAACTCCCCCAGTAGTTCCAAATATATTTGCTGCACCCGAAGAAACTCCCAGCAGTTCGTCATATTCGCTTTCTTCTAAGTTGAGAAAATCTATACCTGCAGATTTAATAATAGAAGCCAGCTCTCTGGTAGTTAATACATAATCAACATCTCCAGCCATTTCTTCTCTTTTTGCTTCAAATTTCTTAGCTGTACAGGGCATTATTGATACTATATTCATATCTTTAGGATCAATACCTGCTTCTTTGGCATAATACGTTTTAGCTACTGCCCCAAACATCTGCTGAGGTGATTTAGCAGATGAAAGATGTTCCAAATAATCTGGATAAAAGTGTTCAATAAACTTAATCCAACCTGGACTGCAGGAAGTGAATAGCGGTAACTTACCACCATTATTTATTCTATTAATTCTGTTCCTTCTTCCATAATTGTTAAATCGGCTGCAAAATTGGTATCGAAAACCGCATCAAAATCTAATCTTTTTAAGGCTGTAACCAGCTGACCAGTAGAAATATCTCCAGCTTGATTAGAAAAGGGTTCTGAAATTGCAACTCGAACTGCAGGCGCCGTTTGTACAACAACATGTTTGCTCTCATCATTCAAAAGATCTAGGACAATATCTTTTTGGTAAAGTTCATGTAGGGCACCAGTTGGACAAGAAAGTATACACTGACCACAGTTAGTACATTCTACATTACCCATTCCTCTATTCTTAAAAGTTGTAACAACAGTTTATGGGCCGCGATTTGCTGTAGTAAAAATACCAATACCCTGAACTTCTTCACATTTTCTAATACAGCGGTTACAGCTAATACATTTTTCAGGCTCTCTAATAATTGCATAGCTTGAATTATCAATGCTTTCACCACGTTTTATTGGATCCAATCTCATTTTAGAGACTCCAATATCTTCAGCTATTTCTTTTAGCTCACAGTTACTGGCCCGGCTGCAGGTCAAACAATTGAGCTGGCAGTCAATATTATGAGTGGCAATGATTAACTCAAATAAATTCTTTCTCAGTTCTCTAACTTTTTTTGAATGTGTTTTAATTTTCATGCCGTCTTCAATTTCCGTTGCACAAGCAGGTTTAAGCAGTTCTTCTCCTTCAATTTCAACAACGCAGAGTCTACAGCCTCCATAAATTGATAGACCTTCTTCATAACAGAGGGTTGGAATATTTATTTTAGCTTTTTTGGCAGCATCTAGAATGCTTATTTTTTCTTCAAGTTCCATTTTAATTCCATCTATTTCTGCTTTAAACATAAATCTTCCCTCCAATCCTTAATTCTTCACCATAATTTTGAATAACTGAAGTAATAAAATTAAGTGATGACTGACCTAAACCGCAACGGGCTGCTAACCTAATTGTATTACCAATATCGTTGATTAACTCAGCATTAATTTTATTAGATTCTGGCTTAAATGATTTCAATATTTTATTGATCTGCCTATTCCCTTCTCGACAAGGAAAACAAGTACCACAAGTTTCATCCATATAAAATCTGGAAACATTCAGCATTAAATCTAGTAGATCATGTTTTTTGCTAACTGCAATAACAGCTCCTGAACCCAAACTACTTCCTCTTTCCTCAAATTCCTGATAACTGTAGGGAAAATCTAAACTATCGGCTTTTATTAAGGCTGTTGAAATACCGCCTGGAACAACAAACCTTAAATCTGCATTAGTTTTTATACCTCCACCTAATTCATATATAATTTCTTTTAAGGTGATTTTCCCAAACTCAACTTCATATAAACCAGGTTTATTTAAATCACCACTTAGACATAATAATTTCGTACCGCGGCTGCCTTCGATTCCTAATGATGAAAATTCTTCTGATTCCGGATTTAAAATTTCTGCTGCACAGCATAAGCTTTCAACATTATTTACTACTGTAGGCTGGTTATATAAACCCTTTTCAATAGGATAAGGTGGTTTAATGCGTGAGCGACCTCTTTTGCCTTCAATTGAATTTAATAATGACGTTTCATCACCGCAAACATAGGCACCTGCACCTCTGACAAGTTTTAACTCTAATTGAAACTCACTGTTAAAAAGATATTCATTTAATATTTTTTCTTTTTCAGCCGCTTCAATTATTTTAGAAAATACATCTATGGCTTTCGAATATTCCCCTCTAATATAAATATATGCTTTATCTGCCCCAACAGCATAAGCTGCAAGCATAATTCCTTCTAAAACTTTTAGAGGTCTTTCTTCCAACAAATATCTATCTTTAAACGTTCCGGGTTCTCCTTCATCTCCATTACAAACTAAAAACTTTTCTTGGGCTTCAATATTAGCTGCCATTTCCCATTTGATTCCTGTTGGAAAACCAGCACCACCTCGCCCTTTAAGTTCAGAGTCTTTTATTTTTTGAATTGTTTTTTCTCGGCCTAATTTAAGAGCATTTTTAATCGATTTAAAATTATAATCAGAAATGTCTAAGAGCTGATCCCCTTTTAGATAAAATTTTTCTTTGGACATAATCTCACTCCTTACTTAAGATACTGAAAAATTTAATGATTATATACAGTCATTTAAAATTTCTAAGGCTTTATTTTCATTTATTTTTGTATATATCTGATTATTTACCATCATAACTGGTCCTTCTCCACAGTGTCCCAAACATTCTACCACTTCCAAAGTGAATTTTTTATCAGCAGTAGTCTGATGACTTTCTAAATTTAAATATGATTTCACAGCTTTTAAAACAGAATCAGATTCATTGAGATGACAAGAAATACTGTCACAAATTCTAATTATATATTTACCTGTTGGTTCAGTGTAAAACATCGAGTAAAATGAAATTACTCCAAAAACATTTGCTCTCGGCAGTTGATATTTTTCAGCCAAATTTTCAATTTCAGCTTCTGGAATATAACCATAAGTGCTCTGGATTTCATGCAGTTTTTCTAAAAGACTGTCCTGATAAAATTTATATTTTTCTAATTCCATTTGAATTTCACTCCTTTGTGATAATTTTAACTAATTTGAGTATAATTTTGCTAATTTTCAGACTTTTAATAATAAATAAATCTTCTTGTTTAACTTAATAATATCACATCTTGCCTATTATAATCAAATGTTAAAAACTTTATGAAACAAGAAATTATTACAATAATATTAATTTCTATTCTAGATGTATATTTAATCTAAAATTAAAATAGCCAGACAAAATCGCCTGGCCTTATGATTTGATTAGTAACTTATTTCATATTTTCATTAAAATCTTTTACATCAATTATTTTTTCCATAATAAGAGCAATTATAAAAATTGAAATTAAAGTAAAGATAAATCTAAGTATGGAAAACTTAAGTCCAATAAATTGCACTTCTATTCCCAGTTGGGGTACTTTTAATGAAGCCCAAACACCCAAAAATATTATTACATTAGAAAGGCTGGCCTTTTTACGCAGAAGTTCTGCTGCAATTGGAAAAGCTATATACATTGGCCCAGTCGGTAAAGTTCCTAAAAATACTGCAAGAAACTTTCCCTTAAATGAAGAATTATGCCCTAAATACTTCTCAACCATTGAGGTTGGAACCCAGCGATCTGACAGCCCCATTATCACAAGCACTGCTGGAAAAACAAAAATCATCTCTTTTAAGTAACGGCCAGACATAGAAAGTGCAGCTGGAAATCTTTCTGGAAAAAAATATCTAAAGACTGTCAAAATTATCACCCAAAACATTAATGTTTTTATTGTCTTTTTTATATTTTCTTTCAGTTTTTGATTCTGCTTTTCAGCCTGTATTTTCTTCTTATTTTCTTTTGAGTTATTATTTTCAATATTATCTACTGCTGTCATCAAATAAACACCCCAATCATAAATGCAATTACTAATGCAAAAATTAAAGCAAGACCATTTCTATAAATTGTTATTTTTTTGCCTAACTCTTTTAATTCAACTGGAATAGTCACAAAACCAACCATAGTTAAGGTTGTGATAAAAGCTGCTACAGGAGTATAAGATGCTCCAGCATCAATTAAAGAGCCTGCTAATGGTAAAGCAATTAAACTTGGAATCATCATCACAGCTCCAAATAACGCTGCTCCCCCTACCTGAATTAAGGAAAAACTTCCTCCTAAAAATTCTTTTATTAATTCTGGTGGCAAAAATGCAAAAATAATACCAATTAATGCAACCAGTGAAATTAACTGAGGAGCGAGTCCCAGCCCCTTAAATAAAGCTATTTTTAGAGCTCCTTTGGTTTTTTTATTGCTTTTTAAAAATGAAATAAATAATAAAAGCAAAGCAAAAATATTGATAACAGCTGCAACCATAATTTAACCTCCTGATATTTTCTTTATCTTATTTTATCTTATAAAAAGATTATAATCAAATGTTCAGAAAATCTCAGTGATTCAAATCACAATTCATTAATTGAATTAAATTAGTTTTTAACTGAAGAATCGTCAGTTAACCAATGATTACCTGCAATTTTTATTGCTGCTGCCCCTAATGGAGCTGTAACAATAATTGATAAAACAGCAAGAGCAAGTATTAACTCACCTGATGCCACACCAGCTGCTAACGGAATAGCGCCAATTGCTGCCTGAACAGTAGCTTTAGGAGTATAGGCTATAACACAAAAACCTCTTTCTTTTAAATTTAGATGGGTACCAAAAAGTGAAATTAAGACTCCAATTGATCTAAAGCTTAATCCAATTATTATAATTATTAAACCAATAGAGCCTGATTCAAAAGCAAGATTAATATTAACTTCAGCTCCAATTAAAACGAATAACATTAATTCAGCAAAAACCCAAATTTTATTAAATTTTGAAGATAATCTTTTAGCTAATTCTGAATATCTTTCTTGAATCACAAATCCAATAACCATAATACCCAGCAGAGTTGCTATTGGAATAATTCCATTTAGTAAATGTTCAACGGAATTCATTAAGATCCCAAAACTAAGAATTAATAATGCTTTTTTTGTGTCACGAATATGATATTTATTAAAAACATAGAGTAAAAGTAAAGCAATTACTGTTCCCAGGATAATACCAAGTATAATAGCAATTGGAATATTTAAAACCTGTTTTAAAATATTAATTTGTTCTCCACCATAAATACTCAAAAAAGCTGAAAATATAGTAATTGCTACCACATCATCAACAGAAGCCCCTGTTAAGATTAAAGTCGGCACTCCCTTTTTAGTACCTTTTTGCCTATCTATTAGAGATAACATTTGGGGAACTACAACTGCTGGGGAAACTGCAGCAATAATAAAAGCCAAAATCCCTGCTTCTATAAACTCAAATTTTAAAAAGTAAATTGCTGCTGCAATAACAGCAGTACCTTCTAAAAGTCCTGGTACAAAACTTAATTTGATTGCTGGAATTCCAACTTTTTTCAAGGTTTCTTTTTCTATTCCAAGCCCAGCTCTAATTAAAATTACAATTAAAGCTATCATTCTTAAATCTGAAGAAATATTTAAGATATCCTGACTAATTAAATCTAATCCATACGGGCCAAGTAAAATTCCAATAAAAAGCATCCCCAGAAGTGCTGGTAGTTTAATCTTATTAAAAAACCTTCCAAATAATAAAGCAAATAAAATAATTAGAGCTAAACTTAAAGCCAAAGTAATCTCTCCTTTTTTAATTTTAGGTACTAAATACATGTGAGTAATATTCAGATACTCAAGAATCTTATATATAAAAATAAAAAAACTCCTATCTTAATAGGGATATCCCTACAAGATAGGAGCCATCATCTGTTAAATAAACAGTAATTGAAGGGGAGCTCCATCCCCTTAGTTCATTTCATTTACAAATACTTTATGTAATTCAACATTTAAATTAAAACCTAGTTCTCTTAAACTGTGATCAAAAGCTTTTAAAGTTCTATACAACTTTTCTTCATAACAGTTTTCTCCCATATGTCCAATCCGAATTAATTTATCTTCAAACTCTCCTAATGAAGCTGCAATCATAACATTATAACTTTCTGTCATCAACTGGTTTAATTCCTGATAATTTATAGAATCAGGAATTTCTATAGCAGTAACTGTATCTGAATGACCATTTTCAGCAAATAAATTAAGGTTAGATTCAACAATGGCTTTTCTAACTGCGGCTGCAATCTGACTGTGCCTGGTGAAAACCTCTTGATCCCCTAACCATTTATCTAGAGCAGCATTCAAAGCATAGATATCGCTAATAGCCTGAGTATAAGGAAAATATTTTTCTTCATACCAGTTCTGCCAGAGCTGTAGATTTGTATAATAACCTCTAACGGGTGTTTCTCTATTGTTTACTGCATTCCAGGCTGCATCACTAACACTCATAAAGGTAAGCCCTGGTGGCACTGATAAACACTTTTGGGAACCGCCTAAAATAATATCAATTCCCCATTTATCAACTTCTATTGGGACTCCTCCAATCGCAGAAACTGAATCTACAACCGATAAGATATTATATTTATTTAATAATTTAGTAATTTCACCAACATTATTTATAATTCCAGTAGGAGTTTCACAATGAACAAAGGTTGCAAATTTAAAATCATTTTTCTCTGCTAACATTTCATCCAACTTATTAATATCAATTTCTTTATTATATGGAAATTCCCATTTAGTAACATCAGCTCCATATAAATCAGCAAAGTCTGCAAATCCTCTACCAAAAATTCCATTATCTAAAACTAAAACCTTATCCCCCGGCTCAATTAAGGAAGCACAGGCAGATTCCAGTCCTAAAATACCCTCCCCACTCATAATAATCACATCATTTTTTGTTTTGATAACCTGCTGCAGTTTAGAACTAACATCAAGATAAAAATCAAAAAATTCAGGATCAAGATCGGGGTTAGTAATTTTTTGGCTCATTGCCCGTCTAACTTCTTCACTGACCTCAGTCGGACCGGGTGTCATAATTAATAAATCACTCACAAAAATCACTCCCACAATTTTACGGTCTAATATAGATTTTATAACTTTTTATGGGAGATTGTCAAGC
>NZ_QBLR01000163.1:0-7663 GCF_003070835.1 Halanaerobium sp.
TCATCCAGAGCCTATATCTGGTCACGCACTTTACCATTACTAAAAGATACAATTTTTATTGGTCACGGTCCTGATACTTATGCAATGTATTTTCCCCAAGATGATGTAATCGGAAAACTTAAATTTTTTAGTAATCCTGAAATTATAGTGGATAAACCCCACAATTTATATTTACAGATAGCTATTAATACAGGAATTATTTCATTATTAGCTTTATTATATTTATGGGGGAATTATATATTTTCGTCATTTGTTTTGTATAAGAATAGTGATTTAAGCAGCTGGAAGAATAGATTGGGAATTGCATTAATGGGAGCAGTAACTGCTTATTTAGTTGCAGGATTTTTTAATGACAGTGTTATATCTGTAGCTCCTGTTTTCTGGATTATATTAGGTTTAGGTATTTCTTTAACGATTTTAGCAAAGGGAAATTAGATTATTTGGAGGTTGATTTATGTTTAAAGTTATAACTAGTAATAGTGGTTTTACTTTAATTGAATTATTAATCGTAATAGTTATAATAGGAGTTTTAGCTTCAATAGCCATGCCTAATTTAATGGGGATTAGAGAAGAAGCTCGACGAGAAGCTGTAATTTTTAATACCAGGACCTTATTAACAGAGATAGAAGTATATAGATTTAAAGAAGGAACATATCCTACTGCTGCCAATACTTCAACTTTTATTACTAATTTTAGAGATGAATTTAATGCATTAGATAGTATAGTTCAGGAAATAGGAATAGAAAGTTATGAACCATATCATTATAACAGTGATGGTGATAGTTTTGTTTTTTCAGTTAAACTCCCAGGTGAAAGTGAAACTGAATATGTAGGTATTAAATCTAACGGTGATTTAGAAGAAGGTTTAAACAGTCATTTAAATTTAGAATAATTATTTAAATATATAAAATGAATGGAAGGTTTATATGATATTTTTATTATTTATAACAGGATTGGTAATTGGTAGTTTTTTAAATGTAGTTATTTATAGACTGCCGACAGGGAAATCAATTATTTATCCACCATCTCACTGTCCTAATTGTGGTCATAAATTAAGTATGCTGGAACTAATTCCAGTTTTAAGTTATATTTTTTTAAGAGGGAAATGCAAAAACTGTAAAGCAGATATTTCAATCAGATATCCTATTATAGAATTGTTAACCGGAATTATATTTATTATAAATTATATTTATATATCTGATTTAATCATATTAGCTGCAGGTTTAGTATTTTCTTCTTTAATGATAGTACTGACAATGATTGATGTTGATCATCAAATACTTCCAGATCAATTAACTCTTGGTGGTCTTGTAGTAGGATTAAGTTTTAGCTTTTTTAGAACTGATATAACTTTTATTTATTCTTTAATAGGAGTTCTGGCAGCTGGAGGTTTACTATTTTTAATAGCTTTTTTAAGTAAAGGTGGTATGGGTGGTGGAGATATCAAAATGATGGCAATGGTTGGTAGTTTTACAGGGCCAGTAATTGCTGTAACTGCAGTCTTTTTAGGTGCTTTAATTGCTTTGATGGCCCATCTACCTGGTGTTATTTCTGGAAAAACTGGTATGAAAACTAAATTACCTTTTGGACCATTTTTGGCTGTGGCTTCTTTAATACTTTGGTTTTATTCAGAAGAACTATTTGCTATGTATTTATCACTTATTTTTTAATGAGAGGAGAAGCCTAAATGAAGATTTTAAAAAATAATCAAGGATTTACATTAGTAGAAGTTATATTAGCTTTTACAATAATAATTCTCTTAATTACAACATTTGCTGGGGCTGTTCTTGTTGGATTTAGAAGTGAAAGAACTACCAGAAATATAGATCTGGCTTCTTCAATGTCTGCAAGTATACTTGATTATTTAGCTAACTCTAAAAATCTGAAAAATATTATAAATTCAGATGGAGTTGATCTAATCAGTGGAAGTTATTCAAGTGATATAAGGAGTTTTATAGAAGATGATTTAGATACTGTTTCGCCTTCTATAATACAGCAACAACTTTCAGATATTTTTGATGATCATATAGCTAATAATAGATTTAATTATTTAGAAAAATCAGAAATAGAAATTTCTGAATCAGAAGTTTCTGATGATTTAGATTTATATAACATTAAATTAACTATTTTTTGGGAGGAAGAGCAGGGGGAAGGGACATACGAAATCGAAACAATGATGGGTGCTGATTAAAATGAAAAATAATAGAGGGTTTACTTTAGTTGAAGTGTTAATTACCTTTACAATCTTATTAATAGTTCTGACTTTGATGGCCGCTATTTTAGTTCAGTCATTTGATATTTTTAGAGATAGCACAGAGCGGGTTAGTAATAATCGTTTAACCCAAATTATGATTGAAGATATTACTCAGAATATTAGAGAATATAAATATTTTGATTTTACTACTCCTGATACTTGGAAATTTTGGTATGATGAAATTGATAAAGATGCTGAAAATGCAGATTTTGTAATTCTAAAAAATACTAATAAATTAGAATTAAAAAAGAAAGTAGCTGAAAATCTACCTTTAAATAAAGAAAGGGCTCTAACCAATTTAGTAGAATTTAAGTTAAAAAATTATGCAGGTGAGAAAATTATTCTTTATAAAAGATACAAAGATGGAACTGGTATAATCAAATTTAAAAATGGAACCACAATAGTTTTTGAAGATGACAAGATAAAATTCACTGATGATATTAAAATAAAATATGTAGATAGTAGTGGTAATAATAAAGAAAAAACTTTTACAGGTGGTACTGAAATAAGGCTTATTGAAGGTAATGAGATAAGACTTAAAGATAACAAAAAAATAAATCGAGATAATGTCAGGAAAATTATTGTTGATGGTACAGAAATTGATTTTAATAACAATGCATTTGAATTTGAAATAAGAGTAGATTTAGGAAATGGTAATGTTATTGAAGAATTAAAAACTGTATATCCTCGTAACCTTAATTTCTGGAGGTGATCATTATGAAAAAAAATCTTAAAAATAATGATGGAATAGCCTTAGTAATGGTTATTTTATTATTAGCTCTGGTTGGAAGTTTAGCTACTGCTATGATGCTTATGTATTCTTCAAATATAGGTTTAGTACAGGATGCAGCTGCACGCAGTCAGGCATTTTATGCAGCTGAAGGTGGAGCAAATTATCTTGATTTAAAGTTAAATAAATTTTATCAAGATAATATTGCTGGTAAAGGTTTTTTTTCAGCTGAAAAAATTTATAAAGAGCTGCAGAAATTGCAAAGCCAATTTGAAAATGATTTAAATATTGCGGGTTATGGTATTACTATTGAATTTAATCCACATTCTAATTATGAAGAAAATAATATTTATATCTATGAAATTACAGCTGATAATGGTAATGAAAGTGAGACTATTAGAGTTGAATATTTAATTGAGCATTTAATTGATTATTTTAAATATTCTAGATTTGCAAATAAAATTAATCTCAATGGGTATAATCGATTTTATAATGTAGATGATCACAGTTTTGGAACTGCTGAAGTTTTATATAGTAAATGGTCTAACAGTTCCTCTTATTTTGAGGGAGAATTAGTAGTCCATGATAATAAGGTTTATGTCAGTAAAGGTGATTATTCTGCAGGTGAAGCAGTAGAACCTGGAGAAGATAACTGGCAGGATAACTGGATGATTGATAATTCTTTTAAAGAATGGAATAATGATAAGATTTATAGATCACGAGAAAAAGTGATTTATGATAACGAAATTTATACAAGTAAAGTTAATGATAATGAAACACAACCGGATCCTGATAATCCTAATAATGATTATTGGGAAATAAATGATCCAGATATATCAAAAGTAGGACTTGCTAAGGGAAAGGTTGATTATAATCAAACATCACTTCCTAGTCCTGATGATTATGATTATCAAGAAAAAATTGTAGAAGAATTTAAGAGAAGATTAGATGAAGAAGGCGGCTACACTTATGAAGATGATCAGGGAAGTTATAGTAATTGGAGTAATCAATCTTATTCTGTTGGTACAAAAATAAGTTATAGTGGAAAAGTTTATAGGGCTGAAAGAAGAAATAGATTTTTGTGGTTTACAATTCCACAGCCTGAACCACAACCTGATTTAGAACCTGATTCAGAGGATTATAATGGTTGGAGAGATTATTGGGTAGAAATGAATGCAGGTCAGGCTTTTATAGATGACAATAACCAATTTTACAATGATGGAAATTATATCTACATTGATGGAGATTTGACACCTAATGTAGCAGCAAGTATGGATTTTTCAAAAGCAGATGATGTACTTCATATTTTAGTTGATGGAGAAATAAGTCCTTATGCAAATCTTTCTCTTGATGGAAATGCAAATATAATTTTTTATACAACTGCTGAGACAGTTTCGTTTGAAAATGGTCATATTACTATGCCTTGGGAATCTGATATTAATTTAGCATATTTTGCTCCTTTTGCAACTTATACAAGTAATGATTTTAGTGGTGGTTATGCTTCTTCAATGATATTTAATGAAATAAATTATACAGATCAGGATATTTCAAGTGTTAAAACTTACTCTGAAGATAATCCTCTAAGGGGAAGTATAGATCCTGGTATAGCAGATTTAACAAGAGTTCATGGTGGTAACTATAGCTATAATAGTGATAAAACTGGTCCTATCAGATTAGACTGGAGCGTAATTAGATAAATAAAATAGAAGGGAGATGAATTATATGGCAGTAAGTCCATTATCTTTAATCAAAGGAATAAAGTATGTTAGTCTTGATTTTGGACACAATAGTATTAAATATTTAAGCAGCAGAGCAAAAAATGGCAAGCTAAAGCTGCTTGCATCTGGTAGGAGAGAATTACCTCCTGGAACAATTAAAGATGGTAAGATTATCGATACTCATCTTTTAACAAAAATTATTGCAGATATTTTTAATGAAAAAGATATGAAACCAGGTGTTTTATTGGTTACACCAGCTTCTGGACAGGAGTTTGTTAGAAATCTTAAAATGCCTAAAATGCCTGAAGATGAGTTAAAAGAGGCCTTGGTCTGGGAAGTTCAGGATTTTATGGATATTGAGGTGGAAAAAATTGCTTTAGATTATATTATTATAAACGAGGAAAATGATCAGTATGAGCTTTTAGTGACAGGGATATCAAAAGATATTCTTAATGGTTATTTAGAGATATTTGATAATAATATGTTGAAAGTTGAGGTTTTCAATTTGGAAGATATGGCATTAATATCTCTACTAAGTAAAGATAAAAGATTAGAAAAACCAGCTTTAATTTTAGATGTTGGAGCTAGGAGTTCTAAAATTTTAATTGCTGCTGAAAATAAGTTTTATCTCAGTCGAGAAGTAGATACTTCAGGCGATAATTTTAGTAATTTATTTTTGAATGAAGAAAAAAGTCATGAAGAGGCTGAAATTGAAAAGAAAAAATTTGAGTTTTTTCCTGAGCAGGCAGAAGTTGAAGAAAAAAAATTTGATTTAATGCTTACAGATATTGACACTGCTGAAACAACACAGAAACGGGTAAAAGAGTTGGTAGATGAGATAATTTTTGAGATAAATCGTTCTTTAGAATATCATAATGAGAGAAATAAAGAAAATCCTGTTGAAAATATCTATTTAACAGGTGGCGGCTTATTATTAAATGGATTAACCAGCTATTTTAAAGAGCAGATAGATTATAAAATATCGATTATCGACCCCTTAAAAGAATTTGATTTCAAGAATGATGTCAAACAGATCAATAAACATTTTATGGCAACTGCCGCTGGTACTATTGTTAGTGAGGTGATGCATAATGAGAGTTAACCTCCTTGAAAAAGATGATGGTGTAAAAATTGAATGGATGGAAATTGTAGTTGTCTTATTAATATTTTTAATTATTGCAGTACCAGCCTTAAATTATTATTTTAATTATTTAAAGGTTCAAAATCTTGAAAAACGCAGAAACGATTGGGAAACAAGATTAGAAGTGCTGCGTCCAGAGAAAGAATATTATTTTCAGTTAGAAGATGAAATTGCTAACTTTAAACTCCCAGAAAAAGTTGAACTAGAAAAATATACTACTGCACCATTTTTTATAGAATTTGCAAAAATAATTGGTGATAATATTACTTTTAATCGTTTAGATTACAGCAGAGGACAGATTCAAATTAATGGTAATGCTGAAACTATTAGATCATTATTAGATTTTAGTTCGCGTATTTTTAATTCAGATATTTTTTCTATTATTTCTTTAGAAAGGTTTAGAAAAAATGATAGCTTAGAATTTAATTTAATTGTGGAGCTAGATAATAAAGATAGAGGGGTGATTTATAATGAGTAATTTGTCTAAAAGAGAAAAAATACTACTTTTTATTTTATTTGTCACAGTAGTAATGGCTGCTTATTATTATTTGCTCTATCAACCTATCAAAGCTCATCAGCAGGATTTAGAAAATCAGATTACAAATATTCAAAGCGAATATACAGCTGTATTGAATAAAGTAAATCAAATTAATAGTTTAGAAAAAGAATTGGTTGAATTAAAAAAAGAAAGAGAAGAACGATTAGAAACAGTGGTTAGAGACGCTGAAGAGATTTTAGCTGCTGTTGATTATTTTGCCAGGGAAAGTAATGTTGATATCAGAAGTTATCAAAAAAGAAATACAGATAATGGTTATCCCTTTACTTTTGAAATTCAGGGTGGATATTTTGAATTACTATCCTTTCTTCAAATGCTAGATAACTGGGATTATAGATTAGTTGTAGAAAATTTGACTGCCAGTAATGTTCAGCAGCAGGAAAATTTAATTTCTTTAAATTTAAATTTATTTTATCATCAGTCAGATGAGTTAAGAGAGTTTATAGAAAATTCAGCGGGGTGATTTAATGAAGATTTTCAAATTATTATCTATCGTTATTTTAATATTAATGATTAATAGTACAGCTTCTGCTTTAGATCTTGATGTGGAAAGTGATTTAAACGAATTTGCAGCTGCAAATAAACTAAGTAGTACTCAAATTAAAAATTTAAAAAACCCATTTTTTATAGAAATAGAAACTGATGAAATTTCAGATGAAATTGCGACAGAGGAAAATTATCTCACAGAAGAATTTACTGCTGTTGAGGAGAGTAATCAAGTAGAAGAGACAGTTTCAGAACCAGAGATAGTAATTGATGGAGTAATAAAAGCTGCTAATTCTAGAATGGCTTTAATTGTAAGTTATAACCAGGATAAACATCTTCTTAAAATTGGAGATATGATGAATGGCTATAGACTATCTTCTTATCAAAATGGAGAAGCAGTATTTATAAAAAATGGCAGTTCCATTAGAGTTAAATATTAAAAAATTTGAGGCATATTGATTGGAGGCAAAGTAAATGATAAAAATAAAGAAGATTTCTTTTATTATTTTAATATTGGTTATATCTTTAACAGCAGCAGCATCAGCAGGACCACAGGACAAAATAGAAGATATGAATTTCAGAAATGCTGATATTGTTGATGTGTTGAGAGCTATTGCAGAAGTGGCAGATGTTAACTTAATAACTGACAGCCAGGTTGTTGGTAATATTACTGTTCATTTACAGGATATTACTTTTGAAAAATCTTTAGATTTGATAACTAAAACAAGAGGATTAGATTATAAATGGGACAATAACACTGTAGTAGTTGCTCAGCCTG
>NZ_QBLR01000164.1:0-7502 GCF_003070835.1 Halanaerobium sp.
CTATGATAGCTTTTGATAGAATCCTATAAAATAGCTAATATATCTAATCAAAAGGGAGGAAAAATAATTGAGTTCACTTTGCCAGGAGGAAAAAAAAGAATTAATAGTTAGATTGCGTAGAATAGAAGGCCAGGTTAGGGGTTTACAGAGAATGATAGAAGAAGATAAATATTGTGTTGATGTTTTAACACAGGTTGTAGCTGTTAGAGGTGCTTTAAAAAAAGTAGGGCTTAATGTTTTAGATAATCACACTCATGGTTGTGTTCAAAAAGTGATAAAGTGTGAAAATGAAGAAGATAACCAGATTGTAATAGATGAATTAATGGGTGTTTTGGCAAAATTTGCTGATTAATATAATAACAAATCTTAATACTTTTAGTTTCTAAAATAAATTAATTTTTAGATTTTTATTTCTTAAAGGAAAAACCTTTCAAAGGTAGGGTGAGATAAATGGAAGAACAGGGTAAAGTAGTTGAAAATAGTGGGAGAATAGCCAGAGTTCTGATTACTCGTCATTCTGCCTGTAGTAAATGTGATAAAACATGTCCATTATCTGAGCAGGATAGTCATGATCAGGATCAAATAATTATGGAAGTTGAAAATGAAATTGGAGCTGTTAAAGGAGAACAAGTAAAGCTTGAAATGGAAAAGAAAAATCTTGTATTTGCCTCACTAATTATATATATTATACCAATTATTAATATGATTGCTGGCTATTTTTTAGGTGATTGGGTGGCAGCTAAAACTAATATTTTAACTGGAGAAGTTTTTGGTATATTAGGTTCAATATTATTTTTAGGATTTTCATTTATCATAATCAGATTGATAGATACAAAATTTAAAAATAATAAAAATTTTGAACCGGTTATTACTCAGATAATAAGAAACAATAAATATATTTGAGGAAATGAGTTATTAAAGTAACGTCAATATACCATGTACAGGTATATAAAAAATATGGAGGTGCAATCAAATGAATAGTAAAACAACATTGAAATTAGAAGGAATGACATGTTCCAGCTGTGCTCAAACTATAGAGAAAGCTTTAAATAAAACAGATGGAGTCGACCAGGCACAGGTTAATTTTGCGGCAGAAAAGGCATATGTTGATTATGATTCTTCTAAAGTCGACGAGAATAAGTTAGTTGAGGTTGTAAAAGGAACTGGTTATGACGTGAAACAGGAGAGAGGGAAAGTAACACTTAAAATTGGTGGTATGACCTGTGCCAGCTGTGCAACAACAGTAGAAAAAGCATTAAATAAAGCAGATGGAGTATATGAAGCGAGTGTAAATATTGCTACTGAAAAAGGGACAGTTGAATATGATCCAGGTGTATTATCAAAAAATGATTTTAAGGAAATAGTAGCTAAAACGGGATATGATGTCACAGGATTTGAGGGTGACGAACAAAATGTAGATGAGGAAGCAGAAGATTTAAAGAAAGTTAAAAAGGCTAAAAGAAACATGTGGGGAGCCTGGGCATTTACAATCCCCATAATTATCTGGATGATTCCAGAGATGGTTTTAGGAGTGGCCTGGCCAAGTGAGACAATATATGATTTAGGTATGATGTTGTTGGCACTTCCACCTTTATTTATCTTTGGACGCAAAACATTTGTGACTGCATATAGGGCTGTTAGCCATGGTGGCGCCAATATGGATGTATTAATTGCTATCGGAACGGGGGCTGCCTTTGCCACAGGTCCTGCAGTATTCTTTACGCCAATAGCAAACTATGCTGGTGTGGCAGCAATGATTATGGCCTTTCACTTAACAGGTAGATATATTGAAGAAACTGCCAAAGGTCGAGCTTCACAGGCGATAAAAAAACTATTGGAGTTAGGGGCTAAAACTGCAACTGTTATAGTTGATGGGGAAGAAAAAGAAGTCCCAGTTGACGAGGTTCAGCCCGGAGATATAATGTTGATAAAACCTGGGGAGAAAATTCCGACAGATGGTGAGATAGTTGAAGGAAAATCAACAGTGGACGAATCAATGGCAACTGGAGAGTCGATGCCGGTTGAAAGAACTGTTGGTGATGAAGTAATTGGAGCAACAGTCAATCAGAATGGCCTAATTAAAGTTAAGGCTACAAAGGTAGGTAAAGATACGTTCCTGTCTCAGGTAATTAAAATGGTTGAGGAAGCTCAGGGTACAAAAGTTCCTATTCAGGAATTTGCTGATAAAATAACCAGTATCTTTGTTCCTACAGTCTTAATTATTGCTACAGCGACATTTATTCTTTGGCTGGCATTTCCCGAAACCTTTAGGAGTGTTGGCTTCTGGGCTCAGTCATTTTTACCTTGGGTAGATCCTACTCTTGGAACAATTACTCTTGCTTTTTTCGCAACAATAGCAGTACTAGTAATTGCTTGCCCCTGTGCTCTTGGTCTAGCAACACCAACAGCCTTAATGGTAGGAAGTGGAATTGGAGCAGAAAATGGAGTTTTAATTCGTAAAGGTGAGGCCATTCAGACAATGAAGGATGTTCATACAATTGTTTTCGACAAGACAGGGACAATAACCAAAGGAAAACCAGAAGTAACGGACCTTGTTACTACTAATGGTACAAGTGAAAACGAACTATTAAAGTATGCAGCCAGTGTGGAATCAGGATCTGAACACCCACTGGGAGTGTCTATAGTGAATGATGCAAAAGATAGAGGTATTGAAGTAAAAGAAATTGAGGACTTTGGTTCTGTGACAGGAAAAGGTGTAAAAGCTACTATTAATGGAAAAGAAGTACTGGTAGGTAGTCGTCGATTAATGGAAGAGGCCGGGCTAGATGCAAGTGACTTAGAAAATGAAATGATCCGGCTTGAAAAAGAAGCAAAAACTGCAATGTTGGTAGCTACAGAAGATAAACTTCTTGGTATAGTTGCTGTAGCAGATGCTTTAAAAGAAGATTCAATTAAGGCGATAAAAGAGTTGCATAAATTAGGACTTCAATCAGCAATGATAACAGGAGATAACCAGAGAACAGCAGAAGCTATAGCAAATGAAGTAGGTATTGATCATGTTGTAGCTGAGGTATTACCTGATGGCAAAGTAGATGAGATTATGAAGCTGCAGGATAAATTTGGTACTATTGCTATGGTAGGAGACGGAATTAATGATGCACCAGCTCTGACTCAGGCTAATGTAGGTATTGCAATAGGTACTGGAACAGACATAGCAATCGAATCGTCTGACATAACACTTGTTAGAGGTGATTTATCAGCAGTAATAACAGCAATTAAACTATCAAGGGCAACTTTTAAAAAGATTAAGCAAAATCTATTCTGGGCCTTTTTCTATAACACAGTTGCAATTCCAGTAGCTGTTCTTGGTTTACTGCATCCAGTTATTGCAGAAATAGCAATGGCAACCAGTTCAATCAGTGTTGTAACAAATGCTAATATGCTGCGTAAAGTTGATGTGCAGCCCAGTTATGATCCAAAGAAAAAAGCATAAATTAAAGTAATTTGATAAATAAGGAAGAGAACAGTTCTCTTCCTTATCTCATTATTCCAATATGAAATATTTTATAAATTGATAATTGTTTATGATAAGTTTTGGAGGCATTGAGATATGAAAAAAAGAAAAATTGGAATACCTCGGGCTTTATTATATTACTATTATTTTCCTTTCTGGCTCAAACTTTTTGACGAGCTTAATCTGGACCCGGTTATTTCGGACAGTACCTCCCGGTATCTGCTGGATAAAGGAGTAAAAAAGTCCTTATCAGAAATTTGTGTTCCCATAAAAGTGATGATCGCACACGTTTTAAACTTAGATCAAAAAGATGTGGACTATATTTTTCTGCCGCGCTTTCGTTCACTCCGAAAAGATGTAGTTTTATGCCCTAAGTTTTTGGGGCTGCCCGATATGGTTAGACATTCTTTATCCGATCTGGAAGCGGAAATTATTGCTGATCAGATTGATTCAAAAAGTGATAATATAGCCCAATTTTCCAATCATCAAAAACTGGCAGAAACCTTTTCAATTCCGAAAAGGGAAATGAAAAAGACTTTAAAAAAAGCTTCTAATTTCTGGTATCGGTATAGAAATTTACTTTTTGAGGGATATTTAATAGATGATTTTGTTAAAATAGAAGATATAGAGGTATTGGAAAAAGTAATTTCTAAATTTGAAAATGGGGAAAAACTACCTCAAAGTCAGAGAAAAGATATAGGAACAGCCGGAAATGAGGAAGTTATTGATATTACAGTGATTGGTTATGTCTACAATGTTTTTGATCAGTATATTAATATGGATATAATAAATAAGCTGAAGGAAATGGGAGTAAGAGTTCACACATTTTCGATGGTGGCAGAAGAAACTATAGAAAAAGAGTTATCTAAACTGAGAAAACCGATGTTCTGGGAGTTTACAAACAAACTTTATGGTGCAGCAGAACATTATTTTAAAAATGATCAGATAGATGGAGTTATTCATCTGACCGCCTTTGGTTGTGGCCCTGATTCAATGCTGGGTCAGATTTTAGAAGTTGATGCCAAAGAATATGATAATGCTTTTATGACTTTAAGAATTGATGAGCAGACAGGAGAAAGCCATATTATAACAAGAATTGAAGCTTTTATCGATCTGCTGCGGCTAAAAAAGGAGAATAACTAAGATGAGATTATCTTTTCCTTATATGGGACCAACAATAGTATATAAAAAACTTTTAGAACTGCTGGGTCATGATGTGGTAATGCCGCCCAAACCAAATAAAGAAATCATTGATCTGGGTGTAAAATACAGTCCTGAATTTGCCTGTTTTCCTTTTAAAGTGATAACAGGTATTTATTTAAAGCTGATGGAAAAAGATGTAGATACCCTGGTTACAAGCGGTGGTCATGGACCCTGCCGGGCTGGATATTATGGTGAAGTGCACAAAATAATCCTTCAGGATTTAGGTCATGAAGTGGAGATTATTATTATTGACTCTCCTCATGATGATTATAAATACTTTTATGAGGTTATTAAACGATTAAAAGGGGACAGCTCCTGGCTGCAGGTCGGTCGAGTGATCAAAACTGTTTATGAGTTGACAAAGGCTTTAGATGAAATAGAAAAAACGATAGAAATTCTAAGAGCCTATAATGATCAGGGTCCAATCAATAAGCTCTGGATGCAGGCTCAGGAAGAGTTTTATCAGATTAAAAACACTGCAGAGATAAAGGAAATTAAAAATAAATATTTAAATAAACTGAATAAATTTGAAGATTCAATTCCAGCTGAAACTGAGCGCTATCGAATTGGAATCATTGGCGAAATTTATGTTGTGTTGGAGCAATCAATAAACAATCAGGTCGAAGAAAAGGTAAACCGCTTTGGTTTTGAAGTTGAACGTTCCCAGTATCTGACAGACTGGATCAGAGAAAATGTTTTTCCCTTTACCGGCAAAGATTTGGAAGAAATCGAGAAAAAAGGAGAAGAGTTTATCGAAATTGAAATAGGCGGTCATGCCCAGGGGAATATTGGTCATGCGGTTAATTTTAAGGAAAAAGGATTTGATGGGATTATTCATCTTAAACCTTTTGGCTGTCTGCCGGAACTTGTATCTCAGAGTGTGATAGATGATTTATCAGAAAAATATGAGATACCTGTTTTAACTATTTCTATAGATGAACAGACAGCTGATGCGAATGTACTGACCAGAGTGGAAGCATTTTTAGATATGATCAAAGAGAAAGACTACAGGGAGGTTATGTAGATGAAAAAACTTTATCTGGGTGTAGATATAGGTTCAGTTAGTATCAATCTTGTTGCCATCGATGAAGAAAATGAGCTTGCCTTTAAACTTTATACCCGCAACTCAGGCAATCCCATTGAGCTGGTTAAAGAAGGTTTAACTAAATTTAAAGAAGAAATAGAGATTGATGATTATAAAATTGGTGGAGTCGGAGTTACCGGCAGTGGTAGAGAATTAATTGCCTATATTCTGGGTGCTGATACTGTTAAAAATGAGATTACCGCCCATGCCCGGGCTTCAACCTATTACCATCCTGAGGCCGGAACTATCTTTGAAATAGGCGGTCAGGACTCCAAACTAATTATTGTGGAAGCTGGAATTGCAGTTGATTTTGCGATGAATACTGTCTGTGCAGCAGGTACAGGTTCTTTTCTTGATCATCAGGCAGAAAGACTGGGAATTCCAATTGAAGAATTTGGTGGACTGGCCTTAGAAGTTGACCGGGATGTCAGAATAGCAGGGCGCTGTACAGTTTTTGCAGAATCAGATATGATTTCAAAGCAGCAGTATGGATTTACCAAACCTGAAATAATCAACGGCCTCTCAGAAGCGCTGGTCAGAAACTATATGAACAACCTTGTTAGGAATCGAGTTTTAGAAGGAGAATATATCTTCCAGGGTGGTGTGGCCGCCAATATCGGGATCAAAGCAGCCTTTGAAGAAGAAATTGGAGCAGAAGTGATTGTACCCAAACATCACGATGTAATGGGAGCAATAGGGATTGCCATGCTGGCTAAAAGAGATGTTAAAAGAAGTGGTCAGGAAAGCAGTTTTAGAGGTTTTGATTTAACAGAGCAGGAATTTGAAACAACAAGTTTTGAATGTGAGGACTGTGCCAATAATTGTGAGGTAATTAAGGTTATTGCTGATCAAAAAGTAATAGCTGTTACCGGTGACCGCTGTGGTAAGTGGGCTGCTTCTTTAATTGGAGATACTGCTGCAGTTGCTAATGCTGAGGGAAGTTCCGAAAAGGAAGAAAAAACAGGTAATGAAAGAATTAGAAGAGCTTGAAAAATCAGATGAAAAGAAGAAAGAAGATAACAGCCTTGTTTAAATCTCTAGATAATTATTATCTTAACTGATTTTTTAGCTGCACAGATTTATTTTTTAATAGCTGGTTGAGAGATGAGGTGGATTAAAATTAAAAAACTTAAAAATTATAACTGGAGAATATTAAGCGCCATATTAACAGGGATCATCCTTATCTTATTTTATATTTTGCAAAGTTTTTTTAAGTTTCAACTACCTGAAAAAGATCTAGTTTTAAAAATTTTAATTGGATTGAGTGTGACAAGTATTATTTTGCTTTTATACCCTAAATTAAAGTTATTGACGAATAACATTAAGAAAAAAATAGAACAATTATCTATAAAAAAAATATTGTTAATTTTATTTAGTTTATTATTGGGAGTTTTATTATCTTACTCAATGTCAAAATTTATATTACTTCCGTTTTTTAGTGAAAAAACAATAGTTTTTATTAATATAATTATAATCATTATTACCGTGTATATAATACTTCTTAAAGAAGAGGAAATAGATTATATCTTATTTAAAGAATCTGATGTTAAAGGTAATGACAGGTATTATTCTGAGTCATCCCCTAAAATAATTGATACAAGTGCTATTATTGATGGAAGAATATTTGAAGTTTATAAAAACAATTTTATAGATGGAATTTTAATTGTTCCCCGTTTTGTATTAGAGGAATTACAAAATGTTGCAGATTCAGATAGAGAATTAAAAAGAAAAAAAGGTAGA
>NZ_QBLR01000165.1:0-7484 GCF_003070835.1 Halanaerobium sp.
AATAAGACCCTTATATACCATGTTTTTGGGGTAAAGAAAAATCATCATCCTCTGTACTTACTGTTATTAAAAGCCTCATTTGCTTCGCAATTTACTCTTAATTGTCTAAATTATTTCTTTATGTTAAAATTATATTTGGAGTTGAGCCTATGTATATTCTTATTTTTTCTGCATTAATAATTTTGATTGATCAGCTGAGTAAATTTCTAATTCGGAGTAATTTTGAGCAATTTAAAAAAGTATTTATTATCAAAGATTATTTATACTTAACTTTTGTTAAAAATAGAGGAGCTGCCTTTGGAATTTTAAGCGGTCAGCGGAACTTTTTTATTTTGATTACATTATTATTTTTAATATTTATAGTTTATCTTTACAAAAAAGAATTATCAGATACTCTTTCTGCCAGAATTGCCCTTATTTTTTTGCTGGGAGGGAGTACAGCAAATTTGATTGACCGGATAATGCTGCACTATGTTACTGATTTTATTGCTTTTGATTTATTTGATTTTTACCAGCTTCCGGTTATCAATATTGCAGATATATTTATATTTTTTGGAGTTTTAATCTTAATTTATCAATTAATTTTTTCAGCAGATAGAGGTGTTTAAATGGACGAATACAGTATTACAGTAGAAAAAGAGGATCAGGGTAAGAGAATTGACAAATATCTGGCAGAAAAATTTGAGGATTTATCTCGCTCATTTATTCAAAAACTGATCAGAGAAGCTAAAATTAAAGTAAATAATAGTGAAATTGATAAAAGTTATAAAATTAGTAGTGGTGATTTTTTAAAAATTCAGGTTGAGGCTAAAGAAAGTGAGATTAAAGCAGTTGAGATGGAGCTTGATATTGTTTATGAAGATCAGGATATAATTGTAATTAACAAAAATGCTGATCGAGTTGTCCATCCGGCTCCAGGCCACTACAATGACACAGTTGTAAATGCAATGCTGGCTCATGTTGATAATTTATCGGCGATCAATGGGGTTAAGCGGCCGGGAATTGTCCACAGACTTGATAAAGATACCTCAGGTCTTCTAATAGTGGCTAAAAATGATAAAAGTCATAAAGGACTGGCCCAGCAGTTTAAAAATCGAAGTGTCGAAAAATATTATTACGCTTTGATTGAAGGAAATCTCGCTTATGAAAAGGGGAAGATCGATGCCCCTATAGGCAGAGATCCAAATAACCGCAAAAAAATGGCAGTTCGTAAGCGCCACAGCAAAAATGCTGTCAGCCGCTTTAAAATTATTGAGGAATTTAAAAATTATACTCTGGTGGAAGTTAAAATTGAAACAGGTAGAACTCATCAGATTAGAGTTCATTTTTCTTATTTAGGCCACCCGGTTGTTGGGGATAAAAAATACGGTTCTCAGAATAAACTGGGAGCGGAAAGGCAGCTTTTACATGCTAAAAGATTAATTATTACTCATCCAGTTACTGGTAAAAAAATGGAGTTTGAGGCTGAATTAAAATCAGATTTTAAATCAGTTCTTGGTCAATTAAGAAAAGAAAAGTAGATAACTGCAGGAAAATTATAATTTTAAGAGAAAAATAAATTAGGAGGCGATTATTTTGTATAATTCAATTAAACTTAGCGAAAAGGTGCACTGGGTCGGCGTAAACGATAAAGAAACTGATTTATTTGAGTCTTTATGGCCTCTGCCAGAAGGGATATCTTATAACTCTTATGTGATCAATGATGATAAGGTGGCTTTAATAGATACAGTAAAAATCAATTATACAGATACATATTTAGAAAAGGTAAAGGATGTAATTGGCGATAAAAAAGTTGATTATTTAATTATTAATCATATGGAGCCTGATCATTCAGGTTCTATTAAGTCAATGCGTGAGGCTTATCCGGAAATGAAAATTGTAGGTAATGCTAAAACGATGAATTTTTTAGAGGGTTTTTATGGTATTACTGATGGTACAATGGTCATTAAAGATGGAGATGAACTTGATTTAGGTTCCAGAACACTTAAATTTTATTTGACTCCAATGGTTCACTGGCCAGAGACAATGATGACTTTTGATCAGAAAGATAAAATCTTATTTGCAGGAGATGCTTTTGGTGGTTTTGGTTCTTTAAATGGCTATCTATTTGATGATGAGGTTAATGTTGAGCACTTTAAAGATGAGATTAGAAGATATTTTTCCAATATTATTGGGAAGTATGGCCCGGTGGTGCATAAAACTATTTCCAGACTGAGGAATGAAATCGAGGAAATTGGGATGGTTGCTTCTACACATGGACTGGTCTGGAGAGAAGATCCTGCTCATATTATTGAAGAATATGATAAGTGGAGTCAGCAGCAGACAGAAGAAGGCGTAGTTGTCGTTTATGGTTCAATGTACGGTAACACAAAAATTATGGCTGAAGCAGTAGCCCGTTCTTTATCTGAAAATGGAATAGAACAGATTAAATTATTTGATGTTTCTCGTAAAGATATATCATTTATAATTAATGATATTTGGAAATATAAAGGGATTGTTTTGGGCAGCTGTACTTATAATACAGAAATTTTTCCACCGATGGAATATCTGCTGAAAAGCTTAGAAAGCAGGAATTTAAGAGATCGTGTACTTGGGATTTTTGGTTCCTACAGCTGGAGTGGTGGTGCCCTAGATCGTCTGGAAGAATTTAAAGAAACAGTTCACTGTGATCTGGTAGAACCGGTCATTGAATCACAATTTGCACCAGGCGGAGATATTTTAGAAAAATGTTATCTCTTAGGTAAAAATGTAGCTGAGACAGTTAAGGAAAAATGTTAATTATTGATAGGAATGTTTAAATTATAAATTAATCTACTCTGTATTTCTGTATGATTTTGTCGATAGACTATGTTAGGACGGAGTAGATTAATTTTTTAAAAATAATATTCAAAAAATTAAAGGAATTTAAATAACTATTGTAGAAGTAATAAAATACAGAAAAAATTTTAAAGCATAATGTCAGAATATTTAAATCAATTATCCTGACATCAAATTCAATAAACATTAATAAAATGAAAGGTTGGTGGAAAAGTTGAGTAAAATTACTAGTAAAGACATTAGAAATTTTTGCTTTATATCACATGGAGGTGCGGGTAAATCAACACTGTCTGAGATGCTGCTCTACAGTGCAGGCGTAATTGATGAACCCGGCAGTGTTGATAAAGGAAATTCCCATTCCGACTTTAGTGCAGTTGAAAAAGAACACAAACATTCGGTTCACAACAGTTATTTTAATTTTGAATGGCATAATAAATTATTTCATTTTATTGATACACCCGGATATGCAGACTTCCGCAGTGAGGTTATCAGTGCCCTGAGAATGGTAGAAAGTGCGGTTCTTTTGGTTGATGCTGCGGCCGGTATTGAGGTTAATACAGGTTATGTCTGGGAGCTAGCTGAAAAAAATGACCTGGCAAAGGCTGTATTTATTAATAAAGTAGATAAGGAAGATGCTGAATTTGATCGGGTTGTAGAAGAACTCCGCTCTACATATGATGACAGTTTTGCGATTGTTACTATTCCTTATTATGAAAATGGTAAGTTTGAAGGGATAATTGATTTATTAGATGAAAAACTTTATAAAAATGTTGATGGAAAGCCAAAAGCTTTTCCAGTTCCCGATTCAGAACGGGAAAGAGTTGAAGACTATGAACTAAAGCTCACTGAAGAGATTGTTGAATTAAAAGAAGATCTGATGATTAAATATCTCGATGGAGAAAAAATTACTATCAAGGAATTAACAAAAGCATTTGAAGAAGAAGTTGCCAGTGAGGAGTTAGTTCCGGTGTTTGCAGGTTCAGCTATAGAAAACTGTGGGGTGGCAAAATTTCTGGATGATTTAACAAAGATTTTCCCTTCAGCAGCAGAGGTTCATTCTGATCATCTGGTTAAATCAGGAGAGGCTCTAGCTCCTGAACCAGAGAGCAAATTTAGTGCTCAGGTTTGTAAAACAATGGTTGATCCCTATATCGGTAAATTATCGATCTTTAGAATTTTTTCCGGTAAATTAGAACGTGACGACATGATTTATATTCCAAATATTGATCAGGAAATTAAAGTAACTAAACTTTATAAGCTTAATGGTAAAGATCAGAATAATGTAGATGATCTGACTGCAGGTGAGATTGGAGCTGTTGCTAAACTAGATGAACTTGTTACCTCCTATACTATGCGGGATCCTGAAACAGATATATATTATTATGAGCTGGAGTTTCCCAAACCAATGTATAGCAGGGCAGCTTATCCAGCAGATGGTATAGATGAAGAAAAAATGGCTTCTGCTTTACAGCGCTACAGTGATTCAGATCCTACTTTTAAAGTTAATTATAATAAAGTAACAAAAGAATTAATTTGTGATGGAATGGGCACTATTCACTTTATTATGATCAAGGAAGAGTGCCAGCGCAAATATGATGTTGATTTTACAACTCAGGAGCCAAAGGTGGCTTACCGGGAAACCATTCAGAAAAAGACTGATGTAGAAGAAAAATATAAAAAACAATCCGGTGGGCGCGGTCAGTACGGACATGTTCTAATGCGGGTTGAGCCATTACCTCGAGGCAGAGGTTTTGAATTTGAAGAAGAAATATTTGGTGGAGCAATTCCTGGACAGTATATACCTGCAGTTGAAAAAGGAATTGTAGAAGCTAAAGATGAGGGAGAACTGGCAGGTTACCCGGTAGTTGATTTTAAAGTTGTTCTATATGATGGCTCCTATCATGATGTTGACTCTTCCGAAATGGCTTTTAAAATTGCAGCTTCTAAAGCCTTTAGAAAAGCTTTAAAACAGGCAAAATCAGTTCTGTTGGAACCAATTATGACTGTTAAAGTTACAGTACCACAGGATTTCATGGGAGACATCATGGGAGATTTTAATTCACGGCGAGGTAGAATTGAAGGAATGGATCCTCAGGATGGAGTTCAGATTATTAAAGCAAAGGTACCTCAGGCAGAAATGTTTAATTATGCTGTAGAGTTAAAGTCAATTACTGGTGGTTATGGTTCTTTTGATATGGAATTCTCTCACTATGATAAAGTTCCTGGAGATATAAGTGATAAGATAATTGAGCAGGTTAATAGAGAAAAGTCCTAAACTATTTAAGAAATTAATGAGGCCAGCTATTACAGCTGGCCTTTTTCCAGTTTATAGTATATAATAATTTCTGGAGGCAGAAATATGGAATTTATTTTAATTATTTTATCATCTTTATTATTTACAGCACCTTATTATTTTCCGGCTTTGTTTTTCTTAAGCTGGTTTGCTTTTATTCCTTTGATTTATCTTATCAGAGAATATGATTACAGTCATTCTTTGATAATTGCCCTGCTGGTTGGTTTTTTAAATTCTGTGTTTACACTTCACTGGCTTTATCAGCCGTTAAATTTAGCGTTGAAAATGCCATTTTCCTTTAACTTATTTATTTTATTTCTTTATTTTTTACTATCAGCGCTTCCGCTTGTTTTTTGGGTTATTATTAATAAATTTTTGCAGCCTAAATATTCTTACAGTCCAATCATTGCTGCTTTAAGCTGGACTGTTTTAGAGTATCTGCGTTTTGAATTTTTTAATTTTAATCCTTTTAATTATTTTGCCTATACTCAGAGTGATTTTTCTTTAATTGTTCAGTATGCAGGTTATGGAGGAATTTTCCTTGTTTCATTTATTTCAGTTTTAATTGCTTCATATCTGGTTAAAATTTATCTGGAGCCGGCCTGGAAAAAACTCATACCGCTGCTTTTTATATTTATTTTATTAGCTGTAATTCCTCTTTTTGCAAAGATGAATTTTGAGGAGGAAGTCAGCCGTGAATCAGTTGATCTGCTGGTGGCTGAGCCAGCAGCTGCTGCTAATAATTTTGAAAAAATCGAAAAGGAAATTGCCAATTTAACGAAGCTGATTAAAAATAATGAAAATAAAATAATTTTCACACCGGAGAAGACCCTCAGTTTTGATTTAATTAGAAACAATTATTACCGGGATCAGCTCTTTGCAAAATTAGAGGATAATTTAGCAGCTTCATATCTGCAACTTGGTGCAGTAGCGGCTGAAAATAAAAATTATAAATCTGAGGTATATAATTCTCTATTTCTTTTGTCAAAAGAAATGGATGTTATTCAGAGGAGTAATAAACAGGGTAATATCATGACAGAAATAAACTTTCCTTTTTTGGAAGAAATAACTGGATTGATGTCTGATTACTTAAACTTTAATCCGGGATCAGCCAAAAAGACTTCTTCAACTGCTGAAGTAGATATAAACGATCTGGCCTATCTTAATCTTTTTGCAGAAGAAATTTTTATACCGCTGGTAGACAGAAAGCAGAGTAGGGCTGCGGATAGAAATTTAATTGTCCATTCAGCTGCAGAGGGAGAATTTAAATCCAGGGTTTATAATAATCTGAGCTTTGCTGCTGCAGTTTTTAGAGCTTCAGAAAGCCGTACTGACTTAATTAGAGTGGTCAGGGGTGGTTTTAGTGGTTATATAACAGAAAGAGGAAAAACAGTTTTGAAAAGCAGGCTGGTTAATTCAAGTCAGACAGTAAATTTAACTTTAAACAAAGGACAGTCTTATTATCAAAGATATCCACTGCGGATAATCATAATATTGACAGCCATCTTTAGCTTAATTGTTATCATTAAGCTGATTATTTTAATTAAGAATAAATGGAGCAGCAGAAATTAATCTGCTGCTAATTTTTTTAATAATTTTCTGTCAGCTGGATCGATATAGATAGTCTGGTATTTTTCATAATAGACAAGTCCCGGTTTTGCTCCTTTTGGTTTGTTAACATTTTCTACGGGTGTATAATCTATAGGAACATTTGTTGATTCTCTTGCCTTACTGAAATAAGCAGCAATTGCTGCTGCTTCACTAAGAGTATTATCAGGAATATCTTTTTCGGTATCTCTCTTGATTATTACATGTGATCCTGCAATAACTTTGGTGTGCAGCCAGATATCACCATCATTGGCAATTTTTTTGGTTAACCTGTCATTCTGTTTGTTATTTCTTCCCACCAGAATCTGATAGCCGTCACTGGAAATGAATTTGCGAGGTGGCAGTTTTTTGCTGCCTTTATTTTTTCTGTTATGCTGCTGTTTTTTTATATAATTTTCTTCTTTTAATTCTTCCTTGATTTCTTCTAAATCATCTAAAGTTTCAGCCTGTTCAATATTCATACTGACCTGTTTTAAATATTTTTCCTCATGTCTGAGTTTAGCAATTTCTCTTTTTAAATGTTTTACACTTTTTTTCAATTTATTATATTTTTTAAAATATTTTTGGGCATTATCAGAAGCAGATTTAGAGGGGTCGAGCTTGATTTCAATTTCCTCCTGGTTTTCACTGTAATAGTTATTAACTACAGCTTTTTTATCACCACGCTCTATCTGATAAATGTTTGCTGTAATAAGTTCTCCCATTTTTTTATATTTTTCTGCATCTTTACTTTCTTTAAGCTGTTTTCTTAATTTTTTTTGTTTTT
>NZ_QBLR01000166.1:0-7463 GCF_003070835.1 Halanaerobium sp.
TCATTGTCCAGCCCCGGTTTTCAAAAATTTCTCTTGTTATTTCTTCCGAATTTTCTAGGTCCTTTTAAAATTACCATCCTGATCAAATAGCATTAAATTTCCTCCTTTTCTAATATTTATACTATAAAAAGTATATCATAGAATAATTTGGAAATGAAGTAAAATTATTATAATACCCAAAAAAAGACCGCCCCAAAAAGGGCGGCTAGATTAATCAATATTTATTTGAGACTATAATAATTATTAAGAGCCAGATTAAAGAATCGGTGAAAGCAGTCTTGAAACTGACTCCCTGAGCTTCATTGTCCAGCCCCGGTTTTCAAAAATTTCTCTTGTTATTTCTTCCGAATTTTCTAGGTCCTCTGCAAAAATTTGATTATGGTATCTGGCCCGCTCCCGGTCATAGATAAAGGCATTTATCTCAAAATTTAATTTAAAACTGCGGACATCCATATTGGTTGTTCCGATCGAAAGAACCCGGCTGTCAATACAGAGAGTTTTACTGTGCAGAAAGCCCTTTTTATAACGGTAGCAGCGGGCTCCAGCATCCAAAAGTTCACCGACAAAAGAGTTATTGGCGGCATAGACAAAGGGATGATCTCCCCGGTCTGGAATCATAATTTTAACCTCAACTCCAGAGCGAGCGGCAATTTTTAGAGCTTCCAGCATCGATTGATCGGGAATAAAATAAGGGGTCTGAATATAAATTGACTTTTCGGCCTCATAGATCATCTTCAAAAAGAGGGACTTGACTTCAGCCTCTTTAGAGTCAGGCCCACTGCTGACAATCTGGACAGCTACATCTCCTCTAGATTTTTTTTCAGGGAAATATTTTTGCTTCCGCATCAGGGCATTACCACTGGCAAAGCTCCAGTCTAAAAGAAAACGATATTGAAGGCTGTCAACACTTTCACCTTTTAAACGCAGGTGAGTGTCACGCCAGTCACCAAATCTGCGGCTCTCTCCCAGATATTCATCACCAATATTTATGCCTCCCAGATACCCGATCTGGCCGTCAATTACCACATTCTTGCGGTGGTTGCGGTAATTCATATCAAGGACAAAGGGAGCAAAAGGAACCGCTTTACCGCCGGCATCTTCCAGTTCGAAAATTGTATAGCGCGAAAGATTTCTGCAGCCCATTCGATCATAGAGCAGCCTGACCTCAACTCCTTCTGCCGCCTTTTTAGTTAAAAGCTGCATAAACTGATCACCAAGCTGATCATCATTAATAATATAATAATTAGCATGTACAAATTTTTCGGCATTCTTAATATCTTCAAATAAATCAGCAAACTTTTCTCGGCCGCTGGTATAAATATCGAGCTGATTGTAGCCCAGTCCTGCCGGCAGATCATTTTCAAAAGCCAGCCTAATTATACTCTGCTCCAGATGATCAAAATCCTTAATTCTTTCCTTTAGTTCTGCGGCAATAAGTTTGCCATCATATTTTTTTAACTCATCTTCTTCCTGTTTCCGCTGAAAAAGCTTCCTTTTCTTAGGGGTTAAACCTAAAAATAGATACAGAACAAAGCCCAGTACTGGAATTAAAGTTAAAATTAAGAGCCAGGCCCAGGTTGCAGTCGGATCCTTTCTTTCAAAAAAGATCAAAAGGATGATAAAAATTATATTTAAGATTATGATTCCTGTTGGTAAAAAAGATAAAAAATTCATAAGATCTCCTCAACTTTAATTCTGCTCAGCTTCTTCCATCATTTCTTCCATCTGTTCAAGGTCTCTAAGTAATTTTTTGATACTCAGCTCACTCTGACTGCTTAAATCAAGATACTCATCCTCTGTTTTAACTATTGGTGATTCCGGATGAGAGGGATTAATAAACACCACCCGTGCCAGCTGATCATTGCTCAGAACTACGCGATCACCAATCAGTGAATAAGGAATTTTTTCTATAAAAAGCATCTTCAGCCTGTGATCAAAGGAATCAAAATCCTCTTCCATTATTTTAACTGCAGTAAATGGTGAAACTGCTTTCTGGTAGGGCCGGTCAGTTGTCAGGGCATCAAAAGTATCACAGATAGCAATAATTCTCCCGAATAAAGGAATTTCTTCCTTTTTTAGACCAAGGGGATAACCACCTCCATGGTAGCGCTCGTGGTGGGTTAAAACTCCGGCCATTATACTTTTTGAAAAACGGTTACTTTTTTTGAGAAGTTTATAACCATATTCGGAATGTTTTTTGACCTCTTCATATTCCTCTGGGCTCAGAGGAGCCGGCCTGGTTATTATTTCTTTTTTAATTCTGCTTTTGCCAATATCGTGAAGCAGAGCTGAGGTGGTCAAATTACAGATTTTGTTTTCTGTTAGATTTAACCAGTTTCCAAACTTATGGGCCAGAATTCCAACATGGAGAGAATGAGAATAAGTGTACATATCAATATCACGAGTTATTTTTAGAATATCTTCTAAATCAAGAGATTGAGAAATCTCCATTGCCTCTTCAGTCAGACTTCTAACTGTTCTAAAATCAACCTTTTTCATATAGTAGGCTTTTTTATAAGCTTCAGAAAAATCATCGAGACTTTTTTCATATTTTTCTTTAGCAATTACTTTTTTATCCTTTTCTGCTTCAATTACGGCAGCTGTTTTTATTTGAATTTCTTTAATTTCAGTTTCTTTTAACTGATCAATGAGCTTTCTATTTAACCGGGTGCCGGGTGGGATTAAGACACCGCCAAACTCACTCCGGACTTCCTCGTTAGTTATCATACCACTTTCTAAATCAATAATTTTAAAGGTACTGCTTTTAGCTGCAGAGATAGTAATCCCTCCTTAATTTACATATATAACTATTACTATTCATATTATAACATTTTTGGGTTTAAAACAACAGCAAAACCGACAGTTTGAACTGTCGGCATCATCTGAAGGAATTATTAAATTTGATTAGATAATTTGTATCCCAATTACTCCCAGGGCCAGCATTGCAATTGCAGCCAGCAGAGTCGAATAACTTTTAAAAACAGGTGCTGCATCAGAAATGATAATTTCTTCTTTAATGGCCGCAATCAGCACAAAAAGAATATAGCCGCCCAGAATATAGGCTGTATTTACTGTCATCATCTCTGCATAAACATAAGCTCCATTCTGAATCAACAGCTGGGTACCAAAAAGCGGTCCAATAGCCAGGATGAATTTAGGCAGCCCAAACCACTCCCCTTTCAGCTCACCCCAGTATTTGAGAACGGTAACCCCGAGCACTGTTGTAATAAAAAATATTGCCGGGTTGAGTGGATCCAGACCTGATGGTAAAAAGCTGTGTAAAAACCAGCCCAGTATATTAATTACAAAAACTGTGCTCACATACTTTAAACCTTTGACCGCTGTTTTTTTGATCGAGCCTGATTCAACCATCATAAATAATATCCCCAGGAAAAAAGCAAGACTCATATTTTCACTTAATAATGAATTCAAAAATAGACGAGATAACTCAGACAACTTTCTCACTTCCTTCCCTCAGGTTTTTTTTATCCTTACGTGAAAGCTCTACCAGCAGATAAATGATGCTGACTATTAAAAACGCTCCGGGGAAATCTTTGACAAAACCCAAAGGTGGATAACCCGCTACTGTCAGCTGAATAGAAAAAATACTGCCTCTACCTAATAGTTCACGCAGAGCACCGACAAAAATCATCAGGATAAAGAAATCCTTCTGATAGGCGAAAAATTCATTCTCACTTCTGCTGGCTCCAATATATATCAGTGGAGTTACGCCAAGCAGCAGTAAATAGTTGTTAACATAGATTTCTAATTCCGGAAAGATATCGATAACTGCTATGTAAAAAACATAGCTTAGGGTAATACCAACTCCAATCAGTAAATACCAGTGATAATCCTCCCTTTCAGTCATAAATCTGGCAAAGAATTTTATTAAAAGCGAAATCAAAACTGCACTGATAGCTGTGATTAAAGCCTGTTTTAAATTGTTGGTAGCTCCCAGCAGTGGCAAAAGCCCCATCAGCATTACTTTTTCGAGTATTGTTAGATTTTTATCCATTGGAACCTCCTTCTACAGCTTCTTCATCTGTTTCTTCTGTACTTTCTTCTTCCCAGGTTGCTGAAGAATCAGTATCAGAATCCTCTTCAGCTGCAAGAATTTCCTTAGCTGTCTGCAGATCTTCAGCTTCTTCAAGGCTGCCGTACCTTTCACCTGTAAGTGCATTATTTATCGCCTTTAGAAAAGCTTCAGAAGAATTGGTGGCTCCTGAAACCAGATCTACTTCCAGACTCTGCTCGGCAAGTAGATTTTGACTCAGTTCTGCCATTGCCTCATCTCCAATACCGGGACTTTCTTCCTGAGACACTATTCTAATCTCATTGATTTCATTAGCTTCAACTAAGACGCTGACTTCTATCGGAGCTCGGTGCCCCTCAGCTGAACCCCGATATTCTCCGTTTTCTAAGTTGAGGTCAGCTAAGCCGATCAGACCACTTTCACTTTCTGCTTCAGCTGCAGTTTCTTCCTCTCCCTCAGAGTCTTCTTCCTCCCAGGTTGCTGAAGAATCAGTGTCTGTTTCTGAATCTTCTTCAGAACCAGCATCGGTCTCAGCTGACTCCGAATCAGAGTTTAAAGCATTCCTAACTGCATTAATTGTCCCCTCTGAAGAATTAGTAGCTCCAGAAACCGAGTCAACTTCGAGGCTCTGCTCGGAAATAATTTGAGCTGCAATCTCTTCAATTGCATCATCACCAAGACCCTCAGTTTCATTTTGGGATAAGACTTCAATTTCGGTAATTTCTCCAGCTTCAACAACAACTTCTAATTCGATCTGACCGGAGTGGCCCTGAGCTGAGCCCTGGTAAGTTCCAGCTTCAAAATCACCATCAGTACTGGATTCCGGGGAAGCCTGATCGATTGCTTTTTGTACTGCTTCCATATATGCTTCACTGGTATAAGTTGCACCGGATATAACATCTAAATCAGCAGTTTGTTCTCTTAAGAGCTGAGCTTCTAGCTCTTCGTAAGCTGGCTCAGCCAGATGCTCGGTTTCCTGCTCTTTCAGAATCTCTAGATCAACTATATCTCCATTTTCAACTGTAATCTCCAGGACAATATCTCCCTGTGCTCCTTCAGCCTGTCCCTGATAGACTCCATCCTGCAGTCCAGCTTCCTTTTCTGCAATTAAAAGCCTCAGACCAGCCTGAACTCCTCGAGAGACTGTTTGAGAAGAATAAGTAGCTCCACTGATCATATCAGTTTCTGCCATAACCTGATCAGCCTCAGCAGTTGTAAATTCTCTAAACTGAGACAGGAATTCCTGATCCTTTATTCTGGCTCCCAGGGTTGGTGATTCGCTTTCATTAATAATTTGAATTTTATCTATACTACCTGCTGGCTCCAGACTCAATAAAAGCTCTATTGGAGCTTCAAAACCATTACGAGATATGTAAACAAGGTCTTTAATAATTTCTTCCTCTGCTCGTGCTGCAAATAAAATATCATTATCGTCTCTTTCTATTATTTCAAAGCTTTCTGCTGCCGGCACCGCTTCTTTTAAATGATTGTAGGTTAAACTACCGGGATAGGGGTCGTCATCATCGATTAAAGTCATGCCCACAAGTAAAATTAATACAGCCGCCATGATTATTGCACTGAAGTGAGCAACTCTTTTCTTAACATACTCAACTTCGCCAAAATGCGGTTCCTCAAAAGCATTATCTAGAAAATAAGAAGCTCCGTTAATAATCAAAATTGCAAAGGTTATTCCCTCAGGGTAAGGGGTATAGCGGCGGATAAAAATTGTTAAAAATCCTCCTGTCAGACCATAAACTATCTTTGCCCATTTAGCAACCGGAGAAGTTACCATATCTGTTGCCATATAAATAGCAGCAAAAATTAGTCCTCCGGAAAAGACGGCAAAAATAGGATCCTGACCAAAAAACATCGCTGCTCCAGCCGCACCGGCTATAAAGGAAAGCGGAATCCTCAGATCAATATAATCTCTAAGATACAAATAAGCTCCACCAATTAGCAGAGCGATAACAGAAGTTTCGCCAATACTGCCCGGAATGTTTCCGATTATCAGTTCAGTATAACTAAAAGAATCACTCCCCAGCTGCAGAGCTGTGGCCGCTGAAACTCCATCAACCGGACTTACCCATTCGATCATTAAAGCCGGATAGGATAAAAGCAGAATTGCTCTGGCAACTAAAGCCGGGTTAAAGATATTGCTGCCCAGCCCACCAAATAAGTGTTTCCCAACTACAACTGTTAAGAATCCACCCAGAATTGGTATCCACCAGGGAACCGCAGGCGGCAGAGTCAGACCAAGTAAAATACCCGCCAGAAAGGCACTCCCATCCTCTTTAGTATAGGTTTTAAAGATAGGTCCTACTCCAATATAGTCTGCCCCCCTTTTCACAGCATATTCAGCCTCTTGAGGTGAATGGGTTGACAGACCTATTATCTTATCTTCACCAAGCAGTTTTCGTACCTCTTCTAGAGGTAAATCCTCTTGACCGATATGTACACCATCTGCATCTATTACCAAAGCCAAATGGATATCATCATTAATAATGAAGGTTACCCCTGCTTCTTTTGTCAGCTCTCTTAACCTCTGACATTCCTCATATTTATAGAGCATCTTCTTTTCCTTTTCCCGATACTGAATAATCTTAACTCCAGCAGCAATCATCTCCTCTACCACCTCAATATTGCTTCTTCCCAAAGAAAACTTTTCAGCAGTAATACCATATAAATCTGTAGTCAACTTATCTATCTTATTCATATTCTTCCCTCCAATACAGCCTCTAAAATTAAATCTGCCTGTTTAGCTGCTACTATATTAACTCGTGGAGATAACGGTGGATTATCATCATTTATCTCTGTGATAAAATCACCTACTATATAAAATTTATCATTGAATCTTTTAGTCTGAATTTGATCAGTATTTCCCCAACCAGCCAAACCTGAAGCAGAGACTAGAAATTTATCAGAATTGACATATTGCTCTACTATCAGCTTCTTACTCTTTACCTCATCAAAGGCCTCTACTATAACATCAGAATCATCAAAGAATCGACTAATATTATCACTACTTACTCGTTCTACTATAGCTTCAACCTCTAAATCAGGATTGATTTTTAAAAGATTATCCTTTAAAGCCAATACCTTCGCCTGGCCTACTTGTTCACTGAAATAGAATTGGCGATTCAAATTAGAATACTCGATCTTATCAAAATCTACAATAACAAAGTGCTTAAAACCACTTCTTACTAAATTAAAGGCACAGTTAGAACCAAGTCCTCCTGCACCACCAATTCCTATTTTAACACCTTGTATCCTCTCTAAATTTTCTGCTCCGATATAACCTGCTAACGACTTCTCGAAATCATTCATTTAAATATGACCCTCCCCCAATTTGTAGGACACCGAGTTAAGATATATAATATAATCAGGAGGTGCCCGAAATGGGAAAAAGAAGAACTTACACAGAAGAATTCAA
>NZ_QBLR01000167.1:0-7446 GCF_003070835.1 Halanaerobium sp.
CTTCTTTTACTATTTTATCATAAATTTGCGCTAAGAAAAACTTTTCTTTTGGAATATCTGCCATAAATTTTTCTTCTCTATTAATTTTATTATTATAGACAAGTGTTTCTTTTTCACTGGCATATACCATATTCAATTCATTTTTGGCAATTCTTTCCACCCGCGCCAGAGAAGTTTTACTGGCAAGTTTCACTTCCAACCTTTCATTTTTTGACCTAACTACTTCCAATCTATCTTCCAGTTCCAGTAGTCTAGAACTACTATGATTGATATTTAATATTTGAGAAACATATAACAAAATTGAAATACTTATAAAAACCAGCATAAATATGTATAATATTGTGAAGGCCTGTTTTTTAACATTAGTAAAATTATAGGATGATTCATTTAGATAATTGCTTTCTGAAGCCAAATTTATATAATCCTGACCCTGATACATTTTACTACCCCCTTTTATTAGTTAAATCTTCTCAGCTACTCTCATTTTCGCACTGCGTGAACGTGGATTTGCTTCTTTTTCAGTTTTAGAAGCCTGAACCGGACTTCTGGTTATAACTTTTACTTCCGCTTTTTTGTCACAAACACAGATTGGAAAATCAGGTGGACAGGTACAGTCATTTGCCAGATCTCTAAATTTGTGTTTTACTATTCGGTCTTCCAGGGAATGAAAAGTAATTATTACCAATCTACCACCTGGGTTTAAATAAGAAACTGCCTTATCAATTAAATTTTTTAACTGTTCTAACTCATTATTAGTTTCAATTCTTAAAGCCTGAAAAGTTCTGCGGGCAGGGTGTCCACCACTTCTCCTGACAGCCTTTGGAATAGCAGCTTTAATAACTTCCACAAGATCAGCGGTAGTATTAATTTCATTTTCTTTCCTCATTTTTACAATAAATTCTGCTATTCTGGCAGCCCAATTTTCTTCTCCATATTCCGAAATTATTTTTTCTAACTGCTCTTTAGAATAATTATTCACAATATCTTTTGCCGTTAATTTCTGCTCCGGGTTCATTCTCATATCAAGTGGACCATCCTTTTGATAACTAAACCCGCGCTCCGGATTATCCAGCTGAGGAGAAGAAACTCCTAAATCAAAAAGCATCCCGTCAACAGCTTCAATCCCCAGTTTGGCAAAAACCCGATCAAAATCTTGAAAATTAGAATGTTCTAAAACAAGTCTCTTTTCATTTGGAAATTTATCTCTGACCGCTTTAATAGCAGCAGTATCTCGATCAACTGCTATTAATTTTCCCTGTTCAGAAAGATTTTTCAAAATTTCTGAACTGTGGCCGGCTCTACCCAGAGTCCCATCCAGGTAAATCCCCTCTTCTTTTATTTTTAAATATTCAACTGCTTCGTTTAACAATACTGCCTGATGTTCAAAATCCATATTTATCCTTTCTAGATTCCAAGTTCTTCCATTGCGTCTGCAATGTCTTCATAAGAATCTTCTACATCATCCATGTAGCTGTCCCATTTTTCTTTGGCCCAGAGTTCGATTCGATTTGCCAGACCAATTATCACAATTTCATGTTCAAAATCTGCATAGTCTCTTAAATTTATTGGAAGGGAAACTCTTCCCTGTTTATCTAATTCACATTCGTTGGCTCCTGAAAAGAAAAAGCGGACAAAATTACGGGCGTTTTTACTGGTCATCGGGAGGGAAGTTAATTTTTTTTCTAATTCTTTCCACTCATCCATTGGATATAAAAATAAACAGTTATCAAGTCCTCTGGTGATGACAAACTGCTCACTCAGGTCATCTCTGAGCTTAGAAGGAATAATTAAACGTCCTTTTTTATCCATATTGTGAGTGTATTCTCCCATAAACATAATATCACTTCCCACTTTCCACCCTTTTGCTCCACTTTCCACCACTTAATAAATTTATTCTACATCGAAGAGAAAACTCCTTTATATTTCTCAAAAAAAATTATAAATTTTTACCATTTGAAAATAATTACTGATAAAATAGAAAAAACCCACCAAATGGTGGGTAATTAATCATCATTATTTAAATAAAGTTTTCTAGCCCGCGAAATTTTATCAAACCCATATTTTCTCTTTAATTGATCAATAGTTTGGTCAAGCTGATCCCCATTTTCATCTGTAAATAAATTTAGCTGTTCCTGACCCTCCTGGCATAAATTTGAAACTCCCAAACCAAGTAAGCGAAGAGGCTTAGTTAATAAATCATTTTGCATTAATAATTCTTTTGCTCGCTGATAAATTTCTTCACTGCTGTTTATGGCAACTTTAAGAGATTGCTGCCTGCTGTAAGTGCTGAAGTCTGAATATCTTACCTTGATAAACACAGTTGTACCCTTAAGTGAATTACTGTGGAGGCGAAAAGATACTTTTTCGCTCATTTTAAATAAATATGCAAAAAGCTTATCCTGATCACTTATATTATCAGCAAAAGTCTCTTCGTGGCTGACTGATTTAATTTCACTCCTACTTTTTACATCTCTGTTGTCTATACCCCGTGATAGAAAAAATAGCTTTACACCTGCTTTGCCATAATTATTTTTTAGTTCTTCTAGAGAATATGGCCATATATCACCTGCTTTGTAAATATTTTTTTCGGCAAGTTTAGCAGCAAAAACATCACCCACTCCCCAGATTTTATCAATATCCAGGTGGCGCATAAAACTTTTAATATCTTTTTTTCTAATTACTGTCAGTCCATCAGGCTTATCAAAGTCGGAAGCCAGTTTGGCTAAAAACTTGTTAACAGATACACCAACAGAAATTGTTAGATCTGTTTTCTTTTTCACTTCTATTTTAATTTTTTCAGCTATTTCTACAGGATTACCGTATAATCTTTCACAGCCTCTAACATCCAGAAAAGCCTCATCAATAGAAAGTTTTTCAACTAGCGGAGTATATCTCTTTAAAATTGAAAAAACTTCTTTTGAAGCAGCTTTATAAAGCCCGTGTCTGGCTGGTAGATAAATTCCATCCGGACAGAGTTTTTTTGCCTGAGCAATCGGCATTGCAGAATGTACTCCAAATTTCCTGGCTTCATAGGAAGCAGTAGAAACAACTCCGCGGTTACTTAAGTTTACACCACCAACGATTACAGCCTTACCCTGAAGCTCAGGATTTTCTCGCTGTTCAACAGCTGAAAAAAAAGCATCCATGTCTGCATGTAATATCTGAAGTTTATCCATTTAGTTGTCCTTTTTTAAAGCAAGCTCTACCAGTTTATCTAAAAGTTCAGAATAACTAATTCCACTTTCTTTAAAGAGCAAGGGATACATGCTGAACTTTGTAAAACCCGGCATTGTATTGATTTCATTAACCAAAATTTCATCATTTTTCTCATTAACAAAAAAATCAAGACGTGAAATCCCTTCTGCATCAACAGCACGAAAAGCTCGGGCTGATAACTCTTTAATTTTTTCTCTACTGGCTGCTGAAATATCAGCTGGAATAATCAACTCTGTACTCTGATCTTCATATTTAGCCTGATAATCATAAAAATCATGGGTAGAAATAATTTCACCAGCAGCCGATACTTTAAGCTCAGCACCAGTCCCCAGTACGGCAGATTCGATTTCCCGACCCTCAACACTGCTTTCTAAAATCAATTTTTTATCATATTTAAAAGCCTCAGCAATCCCCTTTTTAAAAGAAGCTAAATCATTAACTCTGCTGATGCCTATACTTGATCCCATATTAGCCGGTTTAATAAAAAACGGCAGCCCCAAACTTTCAGCCAGATTCCCAAAAAATTGAGCCACATCTTTAATTTCATATTCAGCCTTTTTCAAAATTTCAAATTTACTCTGTGGAATATTATTATAAGCAAAAATTTGTTTCATAACTGCTTTATCCATTCCTACTGCCGAAGCTTTTAAATCACAACCAACATATTGTATATTTAAAACATCTAAAAAACCCTGAATTTTACCGTCTTCACCAAAAGGTCCATGCAGAACTGGAAAAACCAGATCAATTTCTTTTTCTAAAAGTTTTAATATTTCTTGAGGTAAAATATTATCTCTATTTACTTCGGGAACTGATTTTAAATCACTAAATAAGATCTTTTTTGAAATATCTAGTGATCTAAAAAATCCATTTTTGCTAATGGCAACCGGAAAAATATTATATTTTTCCTGGTCAAAGGCCTGAAAAATAGAGCGAGCAGAAAGCAGTGAAACTTCATGTTCAGCTGATCTCCCGCCAAAAAACAGGGCAATATTTATCTTTGATTCCAACAATAAAATCCCCCTCCAAATTTACTTTTTAAAGTAATCGATTTTCATGACTTCTCTAACTTTTTCCATTGTTTTTTGAGCTTCTTCTCTTGCTTTTTCAGTACCTTCCATTAAAATCCTGTCAACAAGTTCTGGGTTTTCGAGATACTTCTTTCTTCTTTCCCGCATTGGAGCCAGAAAAGCATTTAATTTTTCAGCCAGTCGTTTTTTACAGGCCACACAGCCAATTGTCCCTGCTCTGCATTTTTCTGCAATCTCATCGGACTCTTCACTATTAAATGCCTGATGATAATGGTAAACAGTACAAACTTCTGGATGACCGGGATCATCTTTATGAATTCTGGCAGGGTCAGTTTTCGCCTGCATTATTTTTTGCTGTACTTCATCCTTGCTGTCACTTAAATAAATTGCGTTATTTAAACTCTTACTCATTTTATTTTTGCCGTCAAGCCCCATTAATCTTGGGAAATCACTGATTAATGCCTCCGGTTCTGGGAAAACTTCTCCATACATATTGTTAAATTTGCGCACTATTTTTCTAGTCTGTTCAATATGAGGAATTTGATCCTCACCAACTGGAACCAGATTAGCCTGACAGAAAGTAATGTCTGCAGCCTGGCTGACCGGGTAACCTAAAAATCCATATGACATTTCCTTATAACCATACTGCTCAGCCTCAGATTTAATTGTTGGATTATGACGCAGCTGATTTACTGTAACTATCATTGAATAAAAAACAGTTAGTTCGGCAATCTCTGGAACAAGTGACTGTACAAAAATAGTTGTTTTTTCCGGATCAATACCAGCAGCTAAATAATCCCTCGCAACCTGTCTTACATCCTCACTCAACTTCTCAGGTTTATCAAAATTTGTAGTTAAAGCCTGGACATCAGCAATTATTAAAAATGTGTCATATTTATCCTGTAGTTCAACTCGATTCTGCAAACTACCAACATAATGGCCCAAATGCAATTTACCAGTGGGCCTGTCTCCAGTTAATATCCTTTTTTCTTTTTTCTTTGTCAATATTATCACCCTTTTTATATATAATAAATTTTACTTGAATATCCAAATAATATCTGCTAAAATTAAACTATAGATAATAATGATTATTAATTAAGTTTAGGAGGAATAAGATGAGCAAGAAAACTAGAATGACAAAACAGCGTAAGGCAATATTGAGAGTTTTAAAGAGCACGAAATCTCACCCTACTGCTGACTGGATATATGAAAAAGTAAGAGAGGAAATACCCAATATCAGTCTGGGAACTGTTTATCGTAATTTAAATGTTTTAGCAGAACACGGTAAAATAAATGTTTTAGATTACGGAAGCAACCACAGCCGCTATGATGGTAATCCTGATCATCATTATCATTTCCGCTGTGAAAAATGTGGTGGAGTTTATGATTTAGATCTTGATTTAAGTTCAGATTTAAATAATAAAATAAATACGGAAACAGAATTTATCGCTCATTCTCATCGTTTAGAGTTTAGCGGTATCTGTCCAAAATGTCAGCAGAAAAATTAAATTTTTTCTGCTTCTTTTTTTGCCAGACTATCAACTTCCTCATTATATTGGTCACCACTGTGACCTTTAACTTTCTGATAACTCAATTCAAATTTTGAACTAAGCTCATCCAGTTCCTGCCATAAATCTTGATTGGCAACTGCATTTTTGCTTGAGGTTTTCCAACCATTTTTCTTCCAGGCTTCAACCCAGCTTGATAAACCATTTAAAACATAACTGGAATCACTGTGAAGTTCAATTTTTTTATTTTCCGGAATAATTTTTAAAGCTTCAATTACTGCCTTTAATTCCATCCGATTATTTGTAGAATCTCTTTCTGCTCCGGAGATAGTTTTTAATTTTTTTAAATCTGAATTTAAAATAACTGCTGCATATCCCCCTGGGCCTGGATTACCAAGACAGGCTCCATCTGTATAGATTTTTAATTCTTGATAATTATCTAAATTCATGTCTTCCCCACTCTCAGAAACATCATTATCATTTTGAGGCTTATTATTTTTTTCCAGCTCTTCTAAAAGTTCAGCTGCCCTCCTCATATGGGGAATAACAATTGAGCCACCAACTATCAGGGCAACATTCATCGCTTCATAAATTTCTGCCTTCGTCCAACCGGCCTGATAGGATTCTATAATATGGTATGTGATACAGTCATCACACCTTAATACCATTGAAGAAACAAGTCCAAGTAATTCTTTAGTTTTAGCAGGTAGTTTTCCATTCTGATATACTTTATGGTCAAGATTAAAAAATCTTTTTGTATCTAAATTACCTTCATCCAAAATTATGTCATTCATTTTTTGACGAAATTGATTAAATTCTTCTGTTTTTTTGCTCATCAAAACACCTCTAACTATATCATTTAAAATCAGTAAAAGTTTAAAAGAAACCGGACAGCAAGAGCCGTCCGGGTTATTTAAATATTAATATTCAATTTACCAGCATTTGATTATTTTTTTATCTTATTTAAATAATCTTTTACTTCAGAAACTGTTCCCAGATTAAGTACCTCTTTGCTTACTTCCTCTGCCTCTGCAAGAGTCCACTTAGTTAAAATCTCTTTTATTTTCAGAATTGAAACAGCACTCATACTGAACTCATCAAGTCCAGCTCCAAGTAAAAACGGAAGTAATAATTCTTCTCCAGCTGCTTCTCCACACATACCAACCCAGATATCTTCTGCATGAGCTGCTTCAATAGTCTTTTTAATCAACCTCAGTACTGCAGGGTGATATGGAGTATGCATTTCAGCAATCCGCTCATTCATCCTATCTACAGCAACAGTATACTGAATTAAATCATTAGTTCCGATACTGAAGAAATCAACCTCACTGGCTAATTTATCAGCAATCATAACAGCTGCTGGAATCTCAATCATCATTCCCAGATCAATGTCTTCGTTATATTCTAATCCCTCTGCTTTAAGTTCTGCTTTCGCTTCTTCAACTTTTTCCTTAGCAGCAAGTAATTCATTTAAAGAAGAGATCATAGGGAACATGATTTTTAAATTACCATAAACACCAGCTCTTAAGAGAGCTCTCAACTGTGGTTTGAAAATGTCATCTCTTTCCAGACAAACTCTGATGGCTCTATACCCTAAAAATGGATTCATTTCTTCGGGAAAGTCTAAATATGGCAGCTCTTTATCTCCACCCACATCAAGAGTTCTAATAACTACCGGTCTATCTCCCATT
>NZ_QBLR01000168.1:0-7433 GCF_003070835.1 Halanaerobium sp.
AATTTACATTTTTTTCTTCACAACATTAATTATACAACCTATTTATATAGTTAAATTTTATAATCATCTCCTTTCAGGTCTTTTATTTTTAATACTTTATGAATTTTTAAATCTATATATTTTTAATTTAATTTAATATAAAAGCTTAAATAATCCGCGAAAATCTTTAGTTATTTGTAATCCATTACATATATTAATAAAATTTTTTTCTAGTATTCAATTTAGTAGTAATATATAATTATAGATGTATTCGATTACATCTAACAAAAGTATATACTATTTATTTTGATTTGTCAAACTATTTTCATAATTTTTAAAGTTAAATCTTTGTTTTCGAATCTGATCAACAAAATTCTCGAAGGGTTCGTAATAATTTGATGAATTAAATTTTACTTTGACTACTGGATCTTCTGATGAATCAGTAATTATTTTAAATTGTCCTTCCAAAAGGCAAATGTCTAATTCTATACTGCTGATTTTGTCATAATATAAATGTTTAATCCTGTATCCTAAATAATTATCAGTAATTTCTTTAAAACCTTCTTCTAAAAAAATTATCCCGTGGGTTGTAGCTACTAGTAATTTAGCCGATTTATATACTGACGATTCAATATCTCTCTCATTTAGATGTTCTCTTTTTATAAAAATTAGATCTATTATATCTTCTTTTTCAGTAAAAATTGATTTTTTAGAAATTACTTCCTTAAAAATATGATGAACATCATTCTTAGCTTCTAATATAGAATTAATTTTCTGCTCTAAAGACTGCATAAAACACCTCCTTCATTTAAATATTTTTATATCCGCAAGAATCCCTAATAATCAATTTGCTTTCCAATTTTATTTTATTATTTTCAAGTTCTTTTTTTTCTAATATATCAAGTAATAATTGCATAGCTTTTACACCAATTTGATACATTGGCTGACATATTGTAGTAAGAGATGGCTCATAAATAGAAGCTATTTCAATATTATCAAATCCGACCAATGCGAGATCATCAGGTACTTTTAATCCATTACTTTTAATAGCTTTAATAGCTCCAATTGCCATCTGATCACTGTCAGCAAAAATTGCTGTAGGTGGTTTATCTAATTTAAGTAGTCTTGACATATTTCTATAACCTGATTTATAGCTAAAATCACCTGTATTAATTAAATCATCATAAACTTTTAAATTATGATCATGAAGCGCCTTTTTATATCCTTTTAATCTGTCTTGACTTAAAATTACATCTTTAGGACCTGAAATATGTGCAATTCTTTCATGACCCAGTTTTATTAAATGCTCTGTTGCTTTATAAGCTCCTTCAACATTATCAATAGAAACAGTTGGTACACTTTCTTCATCAATATATTCACAAGCCAGCACCATATTATACTTTTCTGAAATTTCTCTTATTAATTCCGAATCTATCCGTGCAGTTAAAGATATTACCCCATCTGCATATTTTTGATCCAAATTTTTTAAATACTCTTTCTCTAAACTCAAATCATTTTTTGTATCTCCCAATAATATCTTATAACCATTTTTCATCGCCACAGATTCTATTCCTCGCACAATTTTAGAAAAAAAGGGATTACTTATATCTGGTAAAATAACCATTATTATCTCTGTTTTCATTGTTCTCAGATTTCTAGCTAATACATTCAACTCATAATTTAGTTCGTCTGCAGCAGCTAAAACTTTCTTTTTTGTTTTGTTACTTACAGCATCAGGATTAGAAAACACTCTAGAGACTGTAGCATCTGATACATTTGCAAGTTCTGCAACATCTTTCATCGTTGTCATAAAATCATTCCTATGCTTTAGTATTTATTTAATTACTGTAATGTATTCGATTACATCTGATAAAATTATATACTAATTATTTTGATTTGTCAAATAATTTTTTAAACAAGTTTGTGTGAAGCATTTGTGGGAGACTTTTCCTCACAAAGACATAATCCTATATTTTCTTTACTGATAATCATTTTTCAAGCTTAAATTTTAGTTAATATCAGCTGATATATTTTTTAGTCCTTTAACCCAGTCCTGACCTGATTTTGGTCCTTTTAGAGCGGGCATTGTTGCTCATAGCACTTCATATTTTGATTTTAAATACTTTTTCTAGACATTATTATATGCCTTTCTTAGATCATCTGTTTTAAACTCCCAGCTGATTTTATTTAAATGCTTTTCTAAAGTGTTATTTCTATCTGCTATTATTATCTTTGCTAAGTTTCTTGCTCCTTTTCTAGACCACCTCATACCTCTTTTTTCAAACCTGTTAGCTAATACTTTATCTATATTATTTTCTTCTATATTATCCAGTAGTTTAGGTACCAATTCTGAATTACCAAGTTTTTTAAAGAATTTCTTATTTAAATGACATTTATCCAAAAATCTAATTTTTATTTGAAGTATGTATTCTCCATCCATTCAGCTCTTTTTAAGCTTGTTTACAGATAATTCTAAAAACTTTTTTATAAATTCTTGAATTAAGATTCATTTTGTAATATTCTTAAATCAAGTTCCAAGGGTCTTACTCCTTTCTTTTATTTTACACTAACGTTCTAAGAAATTATTTTCAGAAAAATTTACTGATAAAACTTATAGGTAACAGGCTGTTTTAGCTGAGCTGGTCCCTGGCGGTCGGATTCCCACTCTTTTGCTTCATCCCAGTTGGTGGGCAAGCTGTGGGGGCTGACTAAGGCTTCGACCTGCAGATACCAGGGCTCAACTTTCATTACAACTTCAGCCTGACTGGGATCTGTGATTCCCCATTTAGAAATTCGGTGTTCATAGAAATTTCTGGCCTGACCGTTCTGCCAGTAGGTCATTATCCTTTCAGCTTTAATTTCTCCTACCAGTTCTGTCCCCTCTGGTTTTTGCTCAAGGTAACCAAAATCACCTGAAGCCAGCGGAATATGAGCTACAAAACCTTCCGGGCTTCGGGTATAATCAAAGCGCAGTTTACCCAGCAGTTCTGTAACATCTGAAAAAGCAAACTCTACCATAAAACCGGTGCGGCGGTCAGTTTCATTTTCCCGCTCGTTCTCTATTTCTTCGTATAAGAAACCTGCCCTGTAGCCGTGCCAGTTTCCACCTAGATAAATATTATAGCCGTCTCCACTGCAGCCTAAATGGCTGCCGCTTCCCGTATATTCTCCGGCAGAGTGGCGGAGAGCCAGTTTACCAGCTCTGGCTTCAAAGTCTAAAAACTTCCAGCTATCTCGATAATAGAAATAGTTTTCGATCCAGTTGCTGCCATCTCGGTCTCCATAATCCCAGTTAATACCGGCAGCATGATAGCCCAAACCGGCTTTAGTTTCATAATCAAGGGTCAGTATCTGCCCATTATAGCCGGTTTCTGCATCCTCGAAACGCAGATCTTCAGTTCCCGGTACATGATCAAAATAGGAAATTAAATCTGGTTCTGGAAAACGAAGATAGCGAATTCTACCGGTTTTTAAGCTGAGGCTCAACCTGCCAAGCTCACTGTTGTGAAACGCATATCCTTCCAGATAAAGTTCATCAAAATTGGGGTCAAAACCCGACAGAGTGTCAATCTTTTCATTTGAACGCAGAATAGAATTAAGACGCAGTCCAGGTGCCAGATCAACATTGGTCCGAAGCTGCAGATTACGTAAATTAAAATGGTCATCCCAAAAATGGGCTCCCATCCCTAAATCCCAGTGGCCGTTAAAAGTACCAGTGTGAGGCAGCCACCAACCTTCTGTTTCTTTTCTCTTCAGGTTCTCAGTAGGAGCGGCCGCCGCAGAAGCTGTAAAAATTATTAGAATTAAGCTGAGTAATATAACTATAGTTTTTTTCATAAATTATTCCCCTAGTTAGCTGATAATTAAAAATCCCTGACAGACGAAATCAAAAGCAGATGTTCAGATAGAAGAAATAAACTTTAAAAAATATTTTTAGTAAATTAAATGAAATTTGCTAATCTTTTCTAAATTACACAATTATATTATACTTAATTATATAGTTTTTTGCAATTATTTCAGCAATTAAAGAACTATTTTTTTAATTTTCCAAAAGTTAGCAGCCGATTATCCAAAAATATTAAAATCAATCTCTGCCATATCTTGTTAACTATTTATAGTTATGCTATAATAAGTACTGATATTTAAGAAAATATGGTGATAATAATGATTGACCTACATTCACATATTCTAACAGAAGTTGATGATGGAGCTGCTGCAGCTGAAGAATCCCTGGCAGTACTTAAAGATATGGAAGCTAAGGGAGTAAAAAAGGTTGCTGCTACCTCTCATTATCCACTCTATGAAATAGATAATTATAAGGTGTTTATTTTAGAGAAACTGCAGCAGCTGCGCCAGCAGGCAAAATCAGCCGGACTGGAGATTGAAATTCTAAGCGGTTCTGAGATTTTAATCGACCGCAAAACAGCAGAATTATTTTATAGAGATCAGCTTCTGACAATAAACGAAACTGACTATATATTATTAGAGACTTATCTTAATTCTTATCCAGATTACTTTCCCGATTTAATCCATGACTTAAAAGCAATGGGTTATCAGATTATAATTGCCCACCCGGAACGATATCCCTACATTCAGGCCGACTTTACCCTGCTTTACCAGTGGGTTGAGGAATATGGACTGAATTTAATGCTCAACAGCTCCTCTTTTATTAGTGAGCACGGCAGCAAAACCAAAGAAACAGCAGAAAAAATCTTAGAACTTGGTCTGCCACAGCTGATGGCTTCTGACACTCATGGAATTAAAAAAAGAACCTTTAGCCTGGATCAGGGGCTAAAAATAGCAGAAAGCTTAAAACCGGGCAGCAGAGAAATTTTTCTTAAAAATGCTGAAGCAGTTACTAAAAATCATGAACTTGAAAAATTTGAAATTAAAAGAGAAGAAAAATCAATTCTGAAAAAGTTCTTTTCTTTTTTTAGCAGCAGTAAAAATATTTAAGTGGAGGAGGAAGCTTTTTGAAAAGAAGAATCATCTTAATTACAGCAATTTTATTATTTTTTATTACAGCCCCAATTATAGCCCAACAGTATAAGCTAAACGTTGGGGACCGGATCAATATCTCAGTCTGGGGACATCAGGATTTAAGCAAAGAAACAATAATCGATCCAGATGGAAGAATTTCTTACCCCTTAGTCGGCTCAATTAAAGCTGAGGGCAAAACAACAGCTGAAATTAGAACTGAGCTGCAGGAGGCTCTCAGTGAATACATAATTAATCCCGAAGTTAGTGTTAATCTAATCTCCTACAGAAAACTAAGGGTAACGGTGATGGGAGAAGTACGCCAGGAAGGCAGCTATGAAATCAGAGCTGACAACCAGGTTCTGGATGTTATTTCTTTAGCCGGTGGTATTACCGAAAATGCTGAAGCTGAAGCTGCAGTTCTGCAGCGCCAGGGTAAAAAACTGAATGTTAATTTAAAGGAACTCCTCAGAGGTAATAATTTAGAAGATAATTATCAGCTGCAGAATGGGGATCAGATTTTTGTACCCGAACAAGAAAGGTTAACCGCTTCTATTCAGGGGGAAGTTAAGGCTCCTGGTCAGTATGAATTAAGTTACGATAAAGAAATCCGCTTAAATGACTTTTTAGCTCAAGCTGGAAGTTTAACAGAAAATGCAGGCGAAAAGATCCGCTTAATTTCAAATGACAAACCTATAGAATTTGACGTAGAAGATACACTGGCTGCCAAGAAGAAGGCCAATCCAATTGTTCAGGATGGAGATTCCATCTATATTCCCTCTGCTTTAGAGGAAGTAACTATCTTAGGTGAAATTGCCCGTCCAGGCAGTTATGAGTGGAACGAAAATATGAGGCTGGCTAATTTAATAGCTCGAGCCGGTAATACTAAAGATCGAGCTAATTTAGAAAAAATTAGGTTGGTCCGTAATAACAATGAAATTCAAGAAATTAATATGCAAAAATTCTTTGAAGAAGATGAACTCACTGCAAATCCAAAATTGCAGCCAGGAGACTTAGTTATGCTTGGTGAAGATGATTCAGTGGATTGGACCAGAGTCTTCTTTATGTTTGGTGGGTTCAATAAAATTAAAGACTTCTTTGGTTGGTAAGGGGAGAAAATATGAATTCAGACAGCAAATACATAGTTCAAAACCGAAATGAAAAAGAACTTAAAGAATATATAATGATGCTCTGGTATAAAAAATGGCTGATTATCGCCCTAATGTTTGCAGCTCTAATCGCCTCCTTTTTTATAACTTCTCAGATGCAGCGCATTTATCAAACCTCAACTATGCTGATGGTTCAGACGGAAAGTGGTCCGGAAAATCTCTTCAGTGAGGAACTTTCTTTTGTCGGTAAAAATGATAAATTAATCAATACCTACAGCAGGATTTTTACCAGCCGCCGCATTATGGAGCAGGTAATTAGGGATGTAGATTTAAAAAATGAAGAAGGAGAATATATTCCTGCCGGTGCTTTACGGCAGAACATTTCGATTCAGGCCGGTCAGGATACTGACTTAATCACGGTCCAGGTCAATTACCACGACCCTGAACTGGCTCAAAAAATAGCCAATTCTGTTGTCGAAAATATGCAGCAGGAAACCAGGGAATTAAACCAGGCTTCACTTAAAGGAGCCTCCGATTTTATAGATTCACAGTTAGCTAAAACTCAGAAACGCTTATCTGAACTTGAAGACAAACTTTTGGCCTACCGGGAAGAGCACGAGCTTTTAATGCCCGAAACTCAGGGAGAAAATCTGCTGGATCGTTACGCAGAACTAGAGGGCCAAAAGGCTGAAGCAGAATTAATGCAGCAGGAAGCCGAAATTTCCTTAGCTGAAATAAATCAGAAATTAGAAGGGATAGATCAAAAAATTATCAGCTCAGAATCTATCAGCCGCAACCCAGAAATCAATGCCATTCAATCTAATTTAACCTCTCTTTACACTGAGTTAGAGGGGCTAAAAACAAAATATACAGCAAAACATCCAGAAGTTAAGGCTGTTCAAGCTCGAATTGATAACTTAGAAAAAGCTTTAAATAACAAGACTGCTGAGATAGTCAGCGGCAGAACTGAAACAAATAACCCACTTTATCAGAATTTAAACAGCCAGATAATTCAGCTTGAAGTCCAGCAGGTTACTTCTGCTGCCAGAATTGAAGTCTATAATCAGCGGCTGGCTGAAATGGAAGCAGAATTAGATAAGTTCCCTCAGGCAGAACTTAATTTCTTAAGGCTGCAGCGGGAGAAAAATGTGGCCGAAGAAATTTATCTACTTTTAAGAAATAGGAAGGAAGAAATTAATATCCAGCAGGCAATGCAGACTTCTGATATTTTTGTCATCGACAATGCTTATCTGCCCGAAAATCCGATTAAACCTAATTTAATGCTCAACCTGGCAGTTGCAGTTTTGCTGGCTCTAATGCTTTCGGTAGGAATTATCTTCCTCCTTGATTATTTAGATAACACTATTA
>NZ_QBLR01000169.1:0-7368 GCF_003070835.1 Halanaerobium sp.
GAAAGTATCTTTTCCATTAAGTTCAGTTGTCATATAGACTTCATCTTTATCAACAGCAAAGTTTACTATTGAACGCTGCTTAAATCTAAATAATTTTTCATTGGGAGATCTAGTATGTTTATATTGATAGATAGCGTTCTTATAATCCTGACCTGTATCCTGATTTTTTAATTCCATTGTTATGATAGGTAAACCATTTAGGAAAAGCACAACATCAATTCTTTTCTTATCCTGATAATTTAGTTCATCGATCACGGAGAAGATGTTCTGATTGTACAGTTTATTTAGTTTTTCATTAAAGTCTGTCGGAGGCTTAAAATATGCTAAGTCCAATTTCTTACCATAATCTTTAATACCATGTTTGATAACATCAATCATACTTCTCCTGGCTAGCTCTTCATTTAACCTCTTAACTATTTTCTGTTTATACTCAGCTCCATAAATATTTTTTAGTTCCTTCATGGTCTTTGACTGAGTTGTTTCCAGGAATTCAAATAACATTTCTGTATCTAAAGCATGATATTTGTCATAGTTTAAGTTACTACTCTCAAGATAATTATTCTCATTAATCAGATATTCTTTAATCAACTGCTGAAAGGCGTTCTCTTTTAGTTTCGCTGGAGTAATTGTGCTCAGCAAGTTCTTCTCCCCCTTCTAATTCATAATCTCGTAAGTCTATCTTTCCAGTAACAGCCTCAAAGATTAGAGATCTTTTATATTTTTTATATTTTTCTGTGGATTGTTTGGTTTTATTGATGAGGTTGTTTATTTGTGTTGTTTTTTGATCAAGATAGTTTGCTATTTTTTCTTGACTACTTTTTTTGAAATAAGGAATTTTAATATCTCCCACAATTGTAGTGTTTAAATTGATTTGAGTTCCATGCTTACCTAAACCCCTATATGGTTGTTCACTTTTAAAGATATAAAATAGAAATTTTTTATTTTCGTTATATTCAGGAAAATACACAAACCCATCATGGATGCAGCATTTGATTTTTGTTATAATAGGCTTACCAACTGTAGCAGCAATACTTAGGAATATATCTCCTTCATCCATCTTCACACTCTTAGATGCACCTAGCTTAGATAGAGTCTGTTCTGTTTCTAATAAGTAATCATCAGATCTAGTTACATCAGAAATTCTTACCCAGGAATATTTCCCATTATCATCAAAGTATATTGGGTTATCAATTGGTCTTGGTGAAGCTCCTCTTTTTATCTGGGTCAACCTCTTTATTTTTACTGCATCAATAAATTTAGGTATTTCGCCTATCCATTCAATCCCACTATCTTTCATCTTTATCTCATCAACTAATTCTCCATCTTCATTGATGTATTTATCTCCTAATTTGCCTTTAGTAACAGCTTCAGTTATAACTGACTTTTTATATTTTTCTAGATGGTCTATAAGAATTTCTTTTTTGTTTATTATCTCATCTATTTCAGCTGTTTTTTTGTCGAGAAATGATGCTATTTTTTGTTGTTCACTTTTGGAAGGTAAAGGAGATTCAATCTCTAAATATCTTTTTGTATCTAAATTTTGAATACCTGTAGTTTGATTAATTACTTTTAGAATTTCTCTTTTTTGATAAATAGAAATATTCACATGCTTTAAATAATCAGTTTTTATATATTCTTTTCTTGGCTCTATCTTAGCCATGAAATTAGCATAAATGGCTGGTTTTTCAGATTTATATTGTGCAACAAATCCAACAGGTTGTTTATCACCACCACCAGATTTTTCAAGTAATAAGTCATCCTTTTCTAATAATAGTTCTTCTCTACTTGATTTATCTAAATTCCTAATGGTGAATTCTTGATCTTCAACTATATTTTTCTCTCTATTATAATCAGCAACTCTTACACAATATATATCATCACTATTGTTTTGAGCTTCTTCTCCCCATTTTCCATTTTGAATATTCTTGGTTAAGGTTCTAAATCTTTCAACATCCCACTCATTAGGAATCGTACCTATCCATTCAACACCACTATCCTTATACTCATCATATCTCTTATATTCTCTCATCATAACCACTACCCTAAAACTTTCTGCATAATCTCATTGATTTCTGCTTCCAGCTTTTCTATATCTTCTTTAATCTCATGAGAAGGCTCTAACTCTTCAAACTCGTAAAAATATCTGGTAAAAGGAATCTCATACCCAACTCTGGTATAAGAGTAATCAACCCAGGCTTCTGGCACATGTGGCTTAACTTCATTTTCAAAATAAGCTGTAATATTATCTTTTTCTTTCTCCACAAAATCAGAATAATCCTGTTTATATTCTTCTACTTTATGACTGAAGGGAATTCTCTCATAATCACGAAGATCTGTATCTGATTCTATCTTACCTCGCTTTTTGCAGTAATCAGCATTTTCATCTCTTTTGGCAAGTCCATTTCTTACAGCTTTCATTAAGGACCGCTTTAAATCTAAATCACCTAAAATATCTTTCAGTACTTCTTTAAATTCTTTTCTGTTTTTCCAGACTTTTTTCTGATCAGTATGTTCTCTCAATCTATTTAAAATTTTCTCCTGTAATTTCTTTCCTTCTTCAAGTTTTTCAAGTTTCTTTTTATCCTTAGACTTAAACTCAGGTGCTTCAGATAATTTCTTCAGCTTTTTATATTTTTCTTCATCAAATAATTTGGAGAAAGTATTTTCAGCATAAATATTTTCAATTCTCTCTTCAGTAATTTTGAAGTTTAATTTAAGTGGTCTTTCAATTCGAACTTTAAGATAACCAAATTCCTCTTTATTAAATATTTTAGAGTATTCATTTTCCTGGAAAGCACCATAGATTTCAGTTATTCTATTTATCTGCTGCTTAGAAATTTTGTTTCTTTTGGCACCCAAAGATTTTCTCATTTTTTTATAAAAACTAGTGGCATCAACCAGCTGAATCTTATCTTTTCTAACTGGTCCTTTTTCTAAATCATCATTTTTTCTGTTGGATAAAACCCAGATATAAGTAGCGATCCCAGTGTTGTAAAATAATTCTTCTGGCAGAGCAATAATACCCTCCAATAAATCATTCTCTATTATCCAGCGTCTGATTTCACTCTCACCGCTATTGGCATCACCAGTAAAGAGAGGAGAACCATTAAAGATAATAGCCATTCTACTACCTTTTTTATCAGTCTTCATCTTAGAAAGCATGTGCTGCAGGAAGAGAAGAGATCCATCAGAAGTTCTTGGTGTACCAGCACCAAATCTACCATCAAAGCCCTGATTCTTGTGCTCTTTTTTTACTTCCTTGCTGTCTTTCCTCCAGCTGACACCAAAGGGAGGATTCATTAAACCATATCTAACCCGTAAACCTTTATGTAAATCATTGGTTAAAGAGTTTCCTAAAGCAATGTTATCAGCATTTTCTCCTTCACCTTTAATCAACATATCTGCTTTACAGATAGCATAGGACTGATCATTAATCTCCTGACCATATAAGGCAACCTCAGCATTAGGATTCATCTCGTGAATGTAGTTCTCAGCTACTGAAAGCATACCACCAGTTCCGCAGGCAAAATCTCCTATAGTAGAAATATTACCTGGATTAGTCAGCTCATCTTCTTCACCATTAAAAATAATATTGACCATTAATTCTATTACTTCTCGTGGTGTATAGTGATCACCAGCTTCAGCATTTTCAGAAAATCTTCTAATTAATTCTTCAAATATGTAACCCATTTCCTGATTGGATACTTTCTCAGGATGTAAATCTAATTTATTAAACTCTTTAACCACGAGAAAGAGCAGATTATTTGAGTTAAGTTTAGTTATCTCTTTATCAAAATCAAAGTTTTCCATAATCTCTCTAATGTTAGCACTAAAACCTCTGATATATGCTCTTAAATTTTCTGCTATATTATCTGGATCATCAAGCAGTTTTTCAAAATCATATTTACTTTTGTTGTGAAATTTAAATCCTGCTGCTGCATTCAACAGTTCAGGGATATCTACTTCCTTTGCTTTCTCTAAAACTTTGTCTTTAGTCGGTTCTAAAATGCAGTCGAAGCGTCTTAAAACTGAAAGAGGTAGTATTATGTCTCCATATTTTTCTGGTTTGTATGGACCTCTTAATAAATTTGCTATATTCCAAATGAAATTTACTTTTTCTCCAAAATTGTTCATTATATTAATTGCCTCCCGTTTAAAATTAACATTTAATTTATTTCTATAACTAAATCATTTTAGATTAGTTTGCTATAATTATTCTAGCTTTAAGGACTAACAACGTATTGTCATAGATAATTAAATCACTCAAAAACTTCTATGACTACTGATTCAGGAATCCACATATAATCAATTCCCTCATCATTAATGGGAAACTCAAAATAATACCAGTTACCATCTAAGTCTGTCTTGTATTGATCACTGCCCTCTAATCCTTCCAGCCATTGTTCTTCTGCAATAACTAACTCATCTTCATCATTAACAAAATCTTTTGGAAAACCTTCTCTAATTATCTTCAATTTATATTCATCTTCTGGGAAATTAAAGCCACTTTCTCTATATGACTTTGCTGTATAATGATTTCCAACTTGATAATTTATGCTCATTTATCTCAACTCCTAGTAAAGATTATTAATAATAATAGTATGTATATTCCCATTGATAACTTTCAAAATCAACCATAACAATAAAATTAAATTATTTGTAACAAAGCCCGCAATTAAGTTCTTTAAATATAGTGCCCAGGTTTTTTACAGATCATCAAACATGAAATGGTTTCTAGTTACTTCAGTCACGAGAAAAACCTTTTATCTTGTTTTATAAAAAACCAATATAAGATACTAGACTATTACTTAGAATAAGTTTATATGCCAATAAAAAGCTTTTTTTCGGGATGAAGAAGAAACTGTCTCTTAGCATAAGATTTCTACGAAATATTATCATTCATAACTAATATACATCCAACTTATATAGTATTGAAAAATGTATCTCCTCGAATATTCCTGGGTTTTTATTGGAGGTCAGCAAAATTTTAAATCACATGTTATACTCTGTGCGGATTCACAAATCTATAGTTCTTCTAAAATTGAGTTTTCATATTTCAATTCTTTAATACTTTCTAAAATGTTAATAATAGTATCTGGTATAATGTCATGAGGTGATTGACCTGATTCGACAGCTTCTTTTAATTTTGTTGCTATAAATCTATTTTTCAAAGGCTTTCCCGTTGGTCCTAATGATTCAGTTGCTTCATCAATTAATGAGTCATAATTAAAGTAAGTTATTTCTTTTTGTATAGTTTTTTCAAGATTATCTTCTAGAACTGCATGGGTTGCTTCAATTTCTGTTTCAACTTCATCAATACTACTTTTTTCATTATCTACTAATTTTAATAACTCTAGAGTCTTTTCTTTTGTTGCACTATCATTATTATTCTTATCACCATCAAACCATAAAAAAGTTGGTATTTTAAACCCATTAAATATTCTTAAAAGACGATCCATTTGTCCCTTACCATCAGCATGAATTACAGAGACATTATTCTTATCTAAATTATAGTCTACAGTATCTGCCACAATTGGTAACAAATATTGTTCTGAAGGACCTTCAACAATAACTACTTTATTAGCAAAAAATCCTTCATTGATCATAGGATTAAATACATGAGAATATTGTTCACGTATACCTATTTCACTAGCAGAAACTCCTTTTCTTACTTTTAAATCATCTTTTAATTGTTTAATAAGAAGTTGGGTAGGATTACTAAAAGTTTTTCTTTGTTTTGTTTTTTTACGCATTATACAAATTTCATCAAAAAAACTAATATTAACAAATAAACTTGAATGAGTAGTATATATAACCTGATCTTTGCCACTTGCAATTTCTCTGATTACTGACATAAGAGTTCTTTGAGCTTGTGGATGCAAATATAATTCTGGCTCTTCAATTGCAAATAAAACACTTTTTTCAGATGCTTTTTCACCAGCCGTTTGCAAGTTCGCAAATTCAGAATATGCTCTTAAAATTGTAAAGATCATTGCTCTTTGTAGACCGTGTCCTTTTGTTTCGATGGCAGTTCTAATACCATCATTTGCATATAATTTTGCTCCACCAAATACATCATTTATTTTGGGCATATCCATTTCTATCTCAACGTCACAATCCATTATTTCATCAAGAAGTTTATTTAATTTAGTTTCAATACTTTTAATCTCTTCTATTCTTTCATCATTTTCGCCTCTATTTAATATACTTTCAATTTCTGATAATTTGGTAGATATTAATTTTTTTCTTTCTTCAGATATTTTTTCTAAAACCGAATTTATTAATTGTCCAAACGGATTAGTTTTTGCAACCTTAGTTTCATCAGTTATATCTCTAACTGCAGGTATGTATATAAATTCTGGCAATGAACCTTTTAGTACTCCAGAGTAACCTTTAGGATTACTTACCTTAACTTCTTTCCACTTAATTTCTTCATCATGATCTTTTATAAAGTCTTTTGCTGCTTCTTTCCAATCACCAACATTTGGTTTAGTCGTACCAATATAATCAATAAAATTTAACTCATTAGTTTTAAGTTCTTCTTTATTTTTCCACCATTTTGTAATAGATTTACCATTAATTTTATTCTTTTGCAACCATTCAATTTCTGGAACTTTTAATATTGCGTAGTTATTGAAAATGTAACTTCCTTCACTTTGTTTTACTACTTCTTTTTCAATAATTAGTTTTTTATCATTCATCCATGGTTTAAATTGATCAATTTCCCAAGGCGTTAAATTAGAAAATGAAATTAATATTTTAATAGGATTTGAAGTTTTATGATCATAGAAACATTCATCATCAACATATTTTGTGGATGATTCAAAAAACAATTGTAAAGCTTTAAGAATATTAGATTTCCCACTATTATTTTGTCCAACAAGTGCCAATATACCTTGTGGATTAATTTCAATACTCTTTAAAGAACGATAATTTTTAATAATTATATTTTCTATTTTCATGATATCCTCCTCTTAGCATAGCAAATAACTCTTCTGGGATTTGCTCTCGTATCTGATTCCCTCAGGACATGGTTCGTATCCGTGATTGTTTATCATACAAGCTTTATGACAGGAGTCATGACAACAATCTCATTTTAGGCGAAGTTACAATGTTTTATATAATATTTATTAGTGTTTAACAATAATAACTGATGTATTATCTTTATTGTCTAGATCATTCTTGAACTCAACTTCATCTCTTATATTCCCTAAATCATATATTAAAAATATCAGATTATTATATTTCTTTTTATATGACTGTATATCAGCATTTATCTCATCTACCAATCTTTTGCTTTTGTTTTTGTTTTTACAAAATTTTAATTCTATTGCTATTTATGCACCCGCTACACTGGTTGTAGCATTG
>NZ_QBLR01000170.1:0-7288 GCF_003070835.1 Halanaerobium sp.
TGCCCCCGGTAGGAGTCGAACCTACGCTCAAGGCTTCGGAGGCCTTTGCTCTATCCACTGAGCTACGGGGGCATTACCTAAATTATTTTAACAGAATGAAGCTTTAATGTCAATAAGCTGCAAATTTTTATTGGAAAAAGAAATTATTTAACAGTATTAAATTCCTTTAGATGCTATAATTTTATATATATAAAATAAAGGGGAATAAAATATGACTTATATTTGTGGTTATAATGAGTGAGCATCAGCATGAACACGATCATTCAGCAGTGGGAAATATTAAATTTGCTTTTTTCTTAAATCTAAGTTTTTCAATCATAGAAATCATTGGGGGACTCCTAACTAACAGTATGGCAATTTTGTCTGATGCCTTACATGATCTCGGTGATTCGATTTCTCTGGCTCTCTCCTGGTATCTGGAGAACTTTTCCCAAAAGAAAGCAGACGAAGATTTTAGTTATGGATATGCTCGCTTTTCACTGCTGGGAGCATTAATTAACAGTCTGGTTTTAATTCTGGGTTCATTTTTTATTCTCTCAGAAGTAATACCAAGACTTTTTAACCCTCAGACTGTTCATCCTGAAGGCATGTTATTTCTAGCAATCATTGGCATAACTGTTAATGGAATTTCAGTCTTAAAATTAAGAAGTGGCAGTTCTTTAAATAAGGAAGTTGTAAGCTGGCATTTGATGGAAGATTTGCTGGGCTGGTCAGCTGTTTTGGTTGTTAGTATAATTTTGATCTTTAAAAGCATTCCTGTCTTAGACCCGCTCCTATCTTTATTAATCAACATTTACATTTTATATAATGTTATTTCAAAACTGAAAAAGGTTTTAAGTATCTTTCTCCAGGGTGTTCCAGGAGGGATTGATATTAATAAGCTGCAGCAGAAGGTTGTTAAGCAAACTGAGGCACTTGCTGTTCATCATACCCATGTCTGGACTTTAGAGGGAGAAAAGAATTTTTTGAGTACCCACTTAATTGTCAGTGATCAGATAAATAGAGAAGAAATCATTGCTCTAAAATCGAAGGTGAAAAGCCTGCTTGCAGAGGAAGGAATTGATCATGTAACAGTGGAAATCGAGTATGAAAATGAAAAATGTGAATCTAAAGACTGTCGGGCCTGAGCCGGAAAATTGCTTGACACAAATCTTTTAATATGGTAAAGTAATTAAAAATAGAATATTGTCTTATCAAGAGTGGTGGAGGGATCTGGCCCTGTGAAACCCGGCAACCAGCAGTTATACTGCCCGGTGCTAAATCCAGCAGGTTAAGCCTGAAAGATAAGTAGTTGTGCACCCCACTTCTACTTAGGAAGTGGATTTTTTGTTTTTTATGTTATTTTTTAAACAATAGCTAGTGAGTAGAGAGTAATTTTTTAGCAGAGATTATAAGTTAATAATTTTAAAAGCAGCAGAGCAGCTTAAGGAGGATAAGATTAACAATGAAGATTAAAAATATTTTTGACGAAAAAGAAGTGGTGTTTTCGTTGGAGGTTTTTCCACCCAGACCTGATGTTCCTATAGAAAATATTTATCAAACCTTAGAAGAATTAAAAGATATAGATCCAGATTATATAAGTGTAACCTATGGAGCCGGGGGAGGAATTCGTAAAAATAGAACCTGTGAACTTACTTCAATTATTAAAGAAAAATACGATGTAGAAGCGCTGGCTCACTTAACCTGCATCAACTCTGATCAGGATACTTTAAATAAAATACTGGCCCGCCTGGAAGCCAAAGAAATTGACAACATTCTGGCCCTTAGGGGTGATAAACCTGTAGATGGCGAGCCGCTGGGTGATTATAACTATGCCTATCAGTTAATTGAACATATCAAAAAGCACAATGATTTTGGGGTTGCAGCTGCCTGTTATCCGGAAGGCCATTTAGAAACTGAAAGCCTGGATCAGGATATCGAATATTTAAAACAGAAGGTAGATTATGGAGTCGATTATTTAATTTCACAGATGTTTTTTGACAATTCTCTTTTTTATAAGTTCCGCAGTAAGGCAGAAAAAAAGGGGATCAATGTCCCAATTGAGGCTGGAATTATGCCGGTTATCAACAAAAAACAGGTCGGCAGAATTATAGAGTTGTCTGATGCCTATTTCCCGGAGAAGTTTCAGAAGATTTTAGATAAATATGAAGATAATCCTGAGGCCTTAAGAGATGCCGGGATAGCTTATGCAGTCGAGCAGATTGTTGATCTAATCTCCAGTGAAGTGGATGGAATCCACCTTTATACAATGAATAATCCCTATGTAGCTCGGAGAATAAAAGAAGCTGTTGGTTCTTTGATTACCCACATTAATGGCAAAAAGGTTGATTAAAATGGATTTTGAAATTGACAGGACTGAAGTTTTAAGATATTTACAGACTTCAAAAGACTTAGAAGATGAGAATATAAATCGTCTGTTAAATGAATCAATTGCAGAAATAAAGAAGCTGATCAATTTTCGCTATCTTTATCAAAAATTTCCTATTCAGCATACTGCAGAGGGGGTAAAAATTAAAAACACAACCTTAACTTTAAAGGGGAGAAGTATCAAAAAACACCTTCAGAACTCAAAAGAAATTTATCTAATGGCAGCTACACTCGGTGCTCAGGTTGATAAAAAAATTTCTTATTATGAAAAGATTTCAGTCACTAAATCAATGATTTTTGATGCCTGTGCCACCACTGCTATTGAAGAAGGCTGTGACCAGGTGGAAGCAGAGATTAAAGAAAAAGTGCTGGCGGCAGGAAATGAAGACATCACTTTCCGCTACAGCCCAGGTTATGGTGATTTAGGGATAGATATCCAAAAAGAATTTTTGCGGATTTTAAAGGCGCCGAAAAAAATTGGCTTAACTGCTTCTAAATATAATATGTTAATACCGACTAAGTCTGTGACAGCAATTATCGGAGTTTTGGAGGAAAAGCAGCCTTCAGCAGAGAATTTAAATAATCAGAAGCCGGAACTTGAAAATCAAGACAAGAGAGATTTAGAATTTGAAGCAAGACACTGCAAGAACTGTCTTCTATATGAAGACTGTGAGCTGAGAAGAAAGGGGATTTACTGTGGAGCTAAAGGATAGACTGGGAAAAGAAGTTATTATTTTTGATGGAGCAATGGGAACTGTACTGCAGCAGCGGGGTTTAAAAGCTGGAGATGTTCCGGAAAAATTAAATATAGAAAAAAGTAAAGAAATTATAGATATTCATAAAAGTTATCTTAAAGCCGGAGCTGAGATTTTAACTACCAATACTTTTGGAGCCAATGCCTTAAAAATGGAGGAGATTGATTATTCAGTTGAGGAAGTAATTGCAGCAGGAGTTGAGAATGCAAAAGCAGCGGTAATGGAATCCGGGCTTAAGGCAGCAGTTGCTCTTGATATGGGTCCTCTGGGAGAACTTTTAGAACCGATGGGCAGTTTAACTTTTGATGAAGCTTATAATCTTTACCAGCAGCAGGTGCTGGTGGGAGTTGAGTATGGAGCAGACTTAATACATATAGAAACAATAGCTGATCTTTATGAAGCAAGGGCGGCTATACTGGCAGCAAAAGAAAATTCCAATCTGCCTGTATTCTGCACTTTGACTTTTGAAGAAGACGGCCGTACTTTTACTGGCGGTAGCATCCGTTCTATGATTTCAGTCTTAGAAGGTCTGGGAGTTGATGGGATTGGGCTCAACTGCTCACTGGGGCCAGAAAAGCTGGAGCCGCTGGTGGAGGAAGTTTTAAAATATTCTGAGACACCGGTTATTCTACAGGCTAATGCAGGTCTACCGGTAGTTGAAGAAGGAGAAACCGTTTTTAAAATTTCTCCTGAGGAATATTTTAAGCCTCTGGCCAGATTATACGAAAAAGGTCTGGCTGTTGTTGGCGGCTGCTGTGGTACCAATGAAGAATTTATTGCTCTAATTGCTGAGAATTTAAAAAATAAAAAGGTTAAACAAAGAAAAATCACTAGAGAAAGTCTTGTCTGTTCTCCTTCTCAACACCTTAAGCTGGATGGGGTCAATGTTGTTGGAGAAAGAATTAATCCCACCGGTAAAGCGGCTTTTAAACAGGCTTTAAGAAATGAAGATCTGGATCATATTCTGAAGGTTGCAGTTGAAGAGGTAGATGCTGGAGCAGATATCCTGGATGTAAATCTTGGGCTGCCTGATATCGATGAAAAAGCAATGATGGTTAAAGTAATTAAGGAACTACAGGGTATTTTAGACATTCCCCTTCAGATTGATTCCAGTGACCCTGAGGTGATAGAAGAGGCCTTAAGATACTATAATGGAACAGCAATAGTCAATTCAGTTAATGGAGAAAAAGAAGTTCTTGAGAATACCCTGCCAGCTGTTAAAAAATATGGAGCAGCAGTGATTGGACTGACCATGGATGATAACGGGATTCCTGACACAGCTGCCGGACGTTTTGCAGTTGCAGAAAGAATTGTCAAAAAAGCAGCTGAATATGGAATCAGCAGGGATAAGATTATTATTGACTGTCTTACGTTAACTGCTTCTGCCCAGCAGGAAGGAGTTAAAGAAACTCTTAAAGCTTTAAAAATGGTTAGAGAAAAACTTGGAGTAAAAACTACTCTCGGGGTTTCCAATGTTTCCTTTGGTCTGCCGGCAAGACCGATTTTAAACAGAACTTTTTTGAGTATGGCCCTCTATCAGGGTTTAAACCTGCCGATTATTGATCCCAATGATCAGGAAATGATGGCGGCAGTTAAGGCTGCTGCTGTATTAAATAATCTTGACCCGGGAGCAGCTCAATATATTGAATATATGGCTGAAAATGAGAGTGATAATGATTCGAAAGCAGCTTCTGAAAACAGCAGAGATAATAACTCTAAGGCTGATTTAAAAACAGTAATAGTAAAAGGCTTAAAAACTGAAGCTGGCCGCTTAACAGAAGAAATACTGCAGGAAAAAGAAGCTCTGGAAATAGTAAATGACTATTTAATCCCGGCTTTAGATACTGTAGGAGAGCGCTATGAAAAGGGAGAAATATTTTTACCTCAGTTAGTTCAGTCAGCTGAAACAGTAAAAGAAGCCTTTGCTGTTTTAAAAGCAGAGATGGCCCGCACCGGAGGTAGAAATATTTCTAAAGGAAAAATTGTAATGGCTACGGTTAAAGGTGATGTTCATGATATTGGTAAAAATATTGTCAAAACAGTACTTGAAAACTATGGTTATCAGATTATTGATCTGGGACGGAATGTAAATATCAAAGAAGTAGTTAAAGCTGTTAAGGAAAACGAAATTAAACTTCTGGGTTTAAGTGCCCTAATGACAACTACTGTAAAAAATATGGAGAAGACAATTAAGGCTGTGCGAGAAGCAGCGCCAGCGACTAAAATTATGGTGGGGGGAGCAGTTTTAACTGCAGATTATGCAGAAATGATAGAAGCTGATTTTTATGCTAGGGATGCAAAAGAAGCGGTAGAAATTGCTAAAAAAATATTTGAAGAATAAAAAATGCCTCCAGTCATTAAAGCTGGAGGCACTATTTTTTTATTTTATTTCTTCAATATTTTTCTGTTCAGCTGCCAGCTCAGCATAATGAACAGCATGCTGTTTTAATTCAATTATCTTTTCCTTAGTGATAGTTCTTACTATTTTAGCAGGTACACCTAAGACCAGACTTCCAGGTGGAATCTCAGCATTTTCCGGAACCACTGCCCCTGCACCTACTATTGAACCTTCACCTATTTGAGCTCCAGTTAAAATTGTAGCATTCATTCCAATCAGTGATTTGTTTCCAATTTTACAGGCATGAATTACCGCATTGTGGCCGATAGTCACATAATCACCAATTTCAACTCCCTGATTTTGCTCAACATGAAGTGTGGAATTTTCCTGAACATTAGAGTATTTTCCTATTTTAATTTTTGCCAGGTCAGCTCTAACAACAGTATTATACCAGATACTGCTGTGTTCTGATAATTCTACATTACCAATAACTCTGCTCCCAGGAGCAATAAAAACATTTTCAGCAACTGTGGGACTTTTCTTCTTTAATTTATAAAGCATATTTATAACCTCCAGTCGTTTAGTTCTAATTAATTATTTCTATTTAAAGCTTGAAACTCCTCTTTTATAAGGCTATTTAACTTGCAAGCGCTCTTAAAATAATTTATAATTAAAGATGTATGAAATTAGAGGTGAAAAATATGTCAAAAAAAAGAGTGGCTATCTTTGGGGGGACTTTTGATCCACCGCACATAGGTCATTTTATTTTAGCAGAGCAGATTATTAACCGTTTTGAACTGGATAAAATAATATTTATGCCCGCAGGTAGACCACCACATAAAAGAGATAAAGAAATTTCACCAGATTATATTAGATTTGAAATGTTAAAATTAGCTGTAGATAAAAATGAAAAATTTAGTCTTTCTGACTGGGAATTAAAAAATGATGGTTATTCATATACTGCCAAAACTCTTGCCCAGTTTGTACCAAAGCTGGAGGCAGGAAAGGTTTTTTTTGTTATTGGTGCTGATTCTCTGGCAGAGATTTTTAAGTGGAAAGAACCTGATTATTTATTGTCAGAAGGTAAATTTATTGTTTTTAATCGACCCGGTTATGATCTTAAAGAAATTTTAAGTCAGCAGAGATATCGGCCATATCTAAAGAATATTTTAACATATCAGGGTTTGAATATAGAAGTTTCTTCTTCCTTTATTAGAAGGGAATATAAAAAAGGAAATTCTATTCGTTATTTAACTCTGGATAAGATTGAAAAGTACATAGAAAAAAATAACCTCTACAGGTGATTGAATGACATTAAACAAGGAAAATTCAGCTTCAAATCTTGACTTAGAAAAATTAAAAGCTTTACTTGGTGATGAAAGATATCAGCATACAAAACTGGTGCTTGAGTCTGCCTTAAAATTGGCTGATCAGTTGAACCTGGATTTAAATAAAGTTGAGACTGCTGCTTTACTGCATGATATTGCTAAAAGCAAAAGTAGTGTTGAACTAAAAAAAATACTAAATAAATCAAAATGGAAACCTGATCAGTTGGAGGCGGAGATTTTGCCGGTTCTGCATGCACCTGCAGGTGCTGTGCTGGCTGAAGAAATTTTTGGAGTAAATGACCCTGAAATTTTAGAGGCAATCAGATTTCATACTCTGGGACATCCGGAGATGGGAAAAATTGCTCAGGTGATTTATGCTGCTGATTTTATTTCTGAAGACAGAGATTTTGAGGGTTTAGATGAAATTAGAATTGAAATTGAAAGTGATTTTGAATTAGGATTATATTTAATAACAACTCATATAATGAAATATCAACTTG
>NZ_QBLR01000171.1:0-7275 GCF_003070835.1 Halanaerobium sp.
ATAAGAAGTTTTTTAAACTTCTTATAGGTAATGATTAAATTACTGGTAATTTTTATACTGCTTTGACTAACTTTAAGAACGAATTTTAATAATAATTTTTCCTCTCGCGTGATGGGTTTCACTCAACTCATGAGCATCTCTTAAACACTGTTCTGAAAATGGAAAGACTGTTCCTACAACTGGATTCATAGTTTCATTTTCCATCATTTTAGCCAGAACTGCAAGTTCATCTCCATTCGGTATTAACCAGTGCAGCTTAGCTGTAACACCAAGTTTTTCGGCTTTTTCTTGATCAGGTTCTTCAACAATTGAGACCAACATTCCATCTTTTTTTAGAACGTTAAGGCTTTTATCCTGTATTTCTCCGCCGAGAGTATCAATAACCAGATCATAATCTTCAAGTATCTGAGAAAAATCATCTTTGGTATAATCAATAACCTCATCAGCTCTGAGTGATTTTAAAAACTCTACATTTTTAATACTGCCTGTTGTTGCAACATAAGCACCCAGATTTTTAGCTATTTGAATAGCAAAACTACCAACACCACCTGCACCAGCGTGAATCAGTACTTTATTACCTGACTCTAGTTTGCCAACATTTAAAAGACACTGGTAGGCAGTTAATCCAGCAAGTGGAACTGCAGCTGCTTCTTCAAAACTAATGTTTTCTGGTATTTTAGCCACCAGATCCTCTTTTGCTGTAGTATATTCGGCATAGGTACCTCGATTTGTAAGTTCAGGTCGCACAAAAACCCGATCCCCTTGATTAAGGGAAGTAACATCTTTTCCAACTTCTGCAACTATTCCAGCTGCATCCCAGCCTAAAACAATTGGAAACTCAAATTCTATTTTTTCTTTAAGATAACCATATCTTAACTTCCAGTCAATAGGATTAACGGCTGCTGCATGTATTTCAATTAAAACTTCATCATTTTTGGGTTCTGGTTTTGATAACTCTTTTTCTTTTAATTCATTTTTATCACCATATTGATCAATAACAATTGCTTTCATTAATTAACACCCTCTTATAATTATTTTTAATTCCATACTCTTCAAAATTTATTTTCAATTCATTGATAATGATTATCACTGTTTACCAAAAATATATCATATCTAAAATCAAATATCAAAATTTTCACTACTAAAAGCATGAGCAATATTAGATATTAATTCCGAATTTATTTAGTACGAATACCATTGTAAAGTATACAGCAATCATTATTATCGTTGCTATAAGTAAAGATAAATAAAAAGCTCCCAAAATAACTTGACAGCCAAAAAATAATGTGGGATAATATTAATTGATAACAATTATCAGTACTGTTAAATAAATTTAAAGTAACCTTATAGGAGGTACATATTATGTCATTAGTAGGAAAAGAAGTATTACCATTTAAAGCACAGGCCTATCAAAACGGAGAATTTTTAGAAGTAACAGAAGAAAATTTTAAGGATCAGTGGAGTGTTGTTGTTTTTTATCCGGCTGATTTCACTTTTGTCTGTCCGACTGAATTAGGAGATTTACAGGATGAATATGATAATTTAAAAGAACTTGGAGCTGAAGTTTATTCAGTTTCGGCAGATACACATTATACTCACAAAGCCTGGCACGATAATTCGCCAACAATTAGTGAAATTGAATTTGTTATGGTTGGAGATCCTTCTCACACTCTCTGCAAAAACTTTAATGTTTTAATTGAGGAAGAAGGACTGGCTGATCGCGCAACCTTTATTATTGATCCAGATGGAATTGTTCAGGGAATAGAAATCAACGCTGGAAACCTTGGTAGAGATGCCAGCTCTATTGTCAGCAAAATTAAAGCTGCTCAATATGTGAGGAATAATCCTGAAGAAGTTTGTCCGGCCAAATGGAAAGAAGGAAGTAGAACTCTTAAACCTGGACTTAATCTTGTTGGTAAAATATAAAAACTAAAATTAAATAAAAGTTATAGAAATTCACCGTCAATTTGATATAATCCCCTTATGGTGGACAGATTAAATTATAAAAATCTGTTCTATCAGAAAGGGGCTTTTTGTTTTTTTAGGTCCTTCAGGTGCTGGTAAGAGTACAACTCAAAAGATTATTACCGGTATTTTGAAAGATTATCAGGGATCAGTTAAGGTTAACAATCAGGAAATTTTCACTACTAAAAATGAATTTTTTGCTGGCTTATTTAAGATAAATGCGAATCAGCAAACGATTTGCTTGAACTGGTGGGACTCGAAGATGTCGCTGATCAACCGGTAAGCAGTTTTTCTAAAGGAATGAAAATGAGATTAAACCTCTGTCGTGCTTTTTTAAACAAACCAGAACTTCTTTTTTTAGATGAACCAACTTCAGGTCTTGACCCTGCAAACAGACAGAAGGTAAAAAAACTGATCAGAGAAAAGAAAGATCAGGGACAAACAGTCTTTATTACAACTCATGATATGCTGGCTGCTGATGAATTATGTGATAGAATCGCCTTTATTGTAAATGGTAAAATAGAAATTATAGACTCACCCAGAAATCTAAAATTAAAATATGGAACAAATAAACTTAAAATAACTTATTATAGTAATTCTAAACTGTTTGAAGAAAATTTTGATTTAAAAGGCTTAGGAGATAACCAAAAGTTTATTGGGCTGCTTAAAGAAAATAAAATTGAGACAATTCACAGTCAGGAAGCCAATCTGGAGGATGTATTTATTCAGGTTACCGGGAGGAATCTGAGATGAGAATTATTACCGTTCTAAAACATGATCTTAGATTTCAATTTCGTCATAAATTTTACCATGTATATCTAATAATTAGTCTAATTTATATTGCTCTGCTGCTTAATCTACCTGGTGATTTGAGAACATTTATTGCTGGAATAATTATTTTTCCTGATCCTTCTATGCTGGGCTTTACCTTTATCAGTGCAATTATTTTGCTGGAAAAGGAAAATAATATTTTAGAAAGCCTGTTTGTTACACCACTGAAACTTGATGAATATATTATTGCCAAATTAATATCTTTAGGCTTAATTTCACTTTTCAGCAGCCTCTTTATTGCAATTGCAACTATTCAAAGCAGAGTTAATTATTTTTTATTAATTAGCGGAATTATTTTAGCTGCTTTAACCTTATTTATAGTTTTACAGCAGCAGTAACCTGGGGATTTATAGCCTACAACTGGGCCAGAAAAAGCTTTTATCAACATATTATTTTAAAGAGGTGAAAATGATGAATAGAATTTATATAATGCTAAAAGGAGATTTCAAAAATATCAGCCGTGATTTAATGCTGCTTTTTATCTTAATCTCCCCTCTGATAATTGCTTTAGTTTTCAATTTTCTGATCCCCTATACAGAAAACTTATTAGAAGCTGAACTGGAATTTCAACTTGCCGAACATCATCTTTTTATTTTATCATTTATAATTATGCTGGTGCCGATGATGTATGGAATCATAATCTCATTTTTAATAATTGAAGAAAAAGATGAAAATATTCTTTCTTATCTTTTTGTTACACCGCTTTCAAAAGTAGAATATCTGCTTTATCGAACTACTGCAGCTGTTATTATGAGCGTCCTTTTTAATATCTTTATTCTCTATTATTTAAATCTAGTCGAAGTTAGGTTGATTCAGTCACTGCCGGTTATCTTACTTGCTGCTTTAAATTCAATTTTAACTGTTTTAATTATTGTCACTTTTGCTAAAAATAAAGTAGAGGCCTTTGCTTATGCAAAAATTTCTGGGATTTTATTTTTAGCACCTTTAATTGGCTATCTATTTGAATCCAACTGGAGATATCTTGCTGCTGTATTTCCACCTTTCTGGATAAGTGAAGCTTTTATTGGTATATACAGCAGTAATGCTAATTATCTATTTGCTTTAGCTGCCGGTCTGGTTATTTATAGTTTATGGATTTATTTTTTAGGAAAATATTTTATCAAAAAAATCTAAAGTAATTAATTTTGATACCGGCCGTTGCTATTTTTAATAACAAAAAAATATCATATTTTATAACTTTAATTGTTTTTTAAAGCTTCCTCAATATCCTCTTTCTTGGTGGCTATCGAGTCAGCCAGATGAAGTAATCTTACATCAGGATAAAGTTCTTCTGCTTTGGATCTTTTGCGTTCATCAAAAGGGCCATAAGGTCCCATATGATATGTAATTGCAAGTACATCTCTTTCTTCCAACTCAATAAACTTTGAAGCCTCCAGAATTGACCACATAGAATGATTTAATGGAAGGTTATCTTCATTATAATTCCAGTCACTTTTTACATCAGGTGGTGCAATATTTCTGCCATCTTTAAACCACTTAATTAAGTCACTCGCATATTCTTTAGAAATAATAAATTCTTTATCCTCTACATATTTATCTAGACCGTAAGTATTGTATAGATCCATATTATCTCTAACCAAACTTCTAAGAAAGTTGTTCTGGCCTGGTGTGATTGTATGCTGCATCTCTGAGGTATAGGCAAAACATTTTTCCAGATCATGGAGTGAAGCCTGAATTATAATATTTTCCCAGGGAATACCTGCATCTATTTCTTCATTAAGTTTTAAATATTCTCTTTTAACATTTTCTGTATGTTCTAATAACCCACCAGTAACATTTAAATGATGTCTAATACTGGCTGGCTTTTGATAAAATTCAATCTCCTCTAAATAAGCTAATAATTCTTCTATTCCTTTTTTTCTGTCTTTTTTAAATCACTAATAAACTTATCCTTCATTTTCGCACCTTCCTGTATCTAAAAATTTGATTTTTTAATTTTTCTCATCTATCAAATTTTAACATTTTAGCTTTAATAAAACAAGGGATTTGACTAAAATACAAAAACCAGTTATTAAACCAGTCTCTCATCATAAATATTTCCTGACACTGACCATCTCTAATACTTCTGCAAGTAGATATACTTCTTGGTGTTTATCTAATCCCTGCATAATTAACTGCTAGGACATCATTCCTTAACCAGGTTGGGCAGAAGCAGCCACTCTTATGAAAATAATTATTCAATTGACTTTAGCTATAATTTAACAACAATTCTTCCCTTAGAATTTCCGGCCAGCATTTTTTCAATCTGCTCATCTAAATTTTCTAAGACTACTTCATTTGAAAATTCATCAATTTGATCAACTTTCCAGTCTGAAGCTATATTTTGCCATAGCTTTTTTCTTAAATCTTTCCTGCACTTAACTGAATCTATACCGAATAAACTTACTCCTCTTAAGATGAATGGATAAACATTAAGGTCCAATTTTGCAGAAGCAACATTTCCACAACAGGTTACTGCACCATCATATTTAGTCGATTTGATGGCAGTTGTTAGCATATTTCCCCCAACTGTATCAATGACTCCATCCCATTTTTCTTTTAAAAGCATTTTCCCAGACTCATCATCTACTTTTTCCCGAGCAATAACATCTTTTACACCCAAGTTATTAAAATATGCTTTTGCTTCAGTTTTACCTGTAGCTGCAGTAACTTTATAACCAATTTTAGATAAAATAGCACAGGCAAAACTGCCTACTCCACCTGAAGCACCGGTGACTAAGATATTACCTTGATCAACATCTGCCTCTAAAAGTTTATAAATCGAGAGGGCAGCTGTAAATCCTGCTGTACCATAAATCATACTTTCTCTTAAAGTTAGTTTTTCAGGTAATTTCGCTGCCCAGGTAGCAGGTATTCGAACATATTCTTCAAAACCACCATCAGTATTCATCCCAAAATCATAGCCAGTTACTACAACTTTGTCTCCTTTTTTATAAGTACCGCTCTGATCTTCAACAACTATTCCCGCTGCATCAATGCCTGGAGTATGTGGATATTTTCTGGTGACCCCTTTATTACCATTTGCAGAAAGAGCATCCTTATAATTTAAAGAAGAATATTTAACATTGATTATCAGATCACCTTCTGGTAGATCCTTAATTTCTTTTTCTATAATTTTTCTTTTGAATTCTCCCTCAATTTCGCTAACTTCCAACGCTTTAAATTTTATATTTTCCATATTCAATCTCACTTCCTCTCTAAACTAATTTTAACACATGTTTTTTTAAAATAAAACACTTAAATCTGTCCAATAAATAACTGAACTGTAAATGAAACAATTACTACCAGCGATGAAATTATAAAGCCGTGCAGTAATGGTTTAATACCAGATTCAGATACTTCTTTAAAATTAGTTGTTAACCCAATTGCACCCAGAGCCATAATCATCATAAACTTAGAAATTGAAGCAATATTGCTGCTTAAATCAGCTGAAATAAGACCGGTGCTTTTAACTGCAACCATCACTAAAAATGACAAAATAAAGTAGGGAAAAATATTTTTTATTTCTCCTTTTTCTTCTGTTTTGTTTTCTAATTTACCATGTCTTTTATTTTCTCTAGCATTGATAATAGAAAAAATCATTACTATCGGCACTATTGAAAGTGTTCTCGTCAATTTTACAATTACAGCAAATGCACCTGCAGCATCAGAAAAAGCATAAGCTGCCGCCACCACTGATGAAGTATCATTAACTGCTGTTCCTGCCCAGAGTCCAAAGCCCAGATCACTCATTCCAAAATATCTACCTGCTATTGGAAAGAGAATTACCATTAAGATATCAAAGATAAAAGTTGCCGAAATTGCATAGGCAATATCGGTATTATCTGCCTCAATTGTTGGAGCAACTGCAGCTATAGCAGAGCCTCCACAGACACCAGTTCCGGCAGAAATTAAACTTGATAGTTTCCAGTTCATATTGAACAACTTACCAAATAAATAGCCTCCCCCAAAGGCAGTCAGCAGAGTAAAAGTCATCACAATTAAAGAATAACCTCCAACTGATAAAACCTGAGAAAAGCTCAAAGTAAGCCCCATCAGTACAATTCCTGTCTTTAGAATTTTTTTTGACACAAATTTAATCCCTGAACTGAAAATAGAAATTTCTTTAATTACAGGATTTAATAACATCCCTAAAATTAGTGCAAAAACACTGGCACTAATCAGATGCATTGGTATGTAAGTACTTACTGCTTTAGCCGTTAAAGCTAATAAAATCGTAAAAAAAATACCTGCTAAATAATCATTAATTTCTGTCACTTTATCTCCCCCTTATTGATTTCATTCTTGATTTTATAATAGAAAAACTGCAAAAAGAATACATATAACTCAGCCGACCGTAACTCAGCATATTAAACATTTAGAAAAACATTATGGAGTTAAGTTATTTAATTACAGCGGCAAAAGTTTAAAAATCACTAAAGCAGGTAAGAAATTATATAAATACACAGAGAGAATGAA
>NZ_QBLR01000172.1:0-7260 GCF_003070835.1 Halanaerobium sp.
CATCTTCTCCTTGATCATCCATTGCACAGGCTACAAGAGAGTCTTTGGCAACATCAATACCGACAAACATTTTATTAATATGAATCACCTCCTTTGGTTTGGGAGTCAAAAAAAGATAACCAGATTTAGTCCCTGAAAAACTGAGAGCTCAACAGCCTCGCCATTAGTGTTCACCAGTAAGTTTTGAGTACAGAGGCAGCTGCTTGCTAAAGCAGCAGAAAACAGATGGGACACAGCATACGGGTTAGGAGTTCAATCAGTTTCAGGGGATCAGACTGTTTAAGTAGTCATGCAAATACATGCTACAGGGGGAATACTAGATCTACCCTGGATATCTTTGAATACCATTATATCAGGGACTAAATCTAAACTTAATTGAAACAAGAAAGTTTATATTTAAATGGTGGTATATTTCAATATCACTAAGTATATTATACGAGGGGATTAAAGGTGAAAAAACGAGTCCGGAATCACCCAGTGCCCTGGCCATATCCTTTCTTTCTAAATTCATCTTATCATAATTTTTAGAAAGCATTTTAGCTGGCAAAAAAACAGCCAGAAATTGATTGCAGCCTAAGGTAGCAGAAACTATCCCGGAAAAAATAGTGACAGCAATAAGATGTATTTTTTCCTTGATCAGGTGCAGAAATGGTTTTAAAAGGCTGTTTAAAACTCCCATTTTTTCTAAAAGTCCACCTAAAAGCACAGCAAAAATAATTAAGGAAATCAGTTCCAGCATACTTGTTAAACCACCACGGGCCAGGATATTATCAATAAATACTGTTCCAGTTCTTTCATTGAATCCTCTAAACATAATATTTAAAAGTTCTGACCAGCTTCTTTCAGTAAAGTAGGAGCCCATTAATAGAGAAAAGAGAATATTTAAAGCAATATTTATTATTGTAGGCACTTTGAGAACTGCCAGCAGAATTATTAAAATTGGCGGCAGCAGCAGCCAGAAAGAAACCTGAAAATGGCCGCTCAGCATTTGACTTAATGAATCTAAATCAGCAGCAGCTTTAAGGCTGGAGAAATTGCTCAAGCCAATAAAAAGAAAGGCTATCGCAGTAATCAAATATGGTAAGACAGCTGTTTTAAGCATATGGTAAATCATATCCATTAGATTGGCTTCCGAGCTGTGAGCTGTAATAATCGCTATCGACGAAACCGGGGACATTCTGTCACCAACATAGGAGCCGGAGATAATTGCTCCTGCAGCTAAGGGCAGATTAAGTCCCATTGTCTGAGCAATGCTGATAAGAGCCAGTCCAATTGTACTTGCAGTCCCCACAGCGGTTCCAACTGCCATGGAAACCAGCGAAGTAGAGATAAATGATAAAATAAAAAAGTATTTAGGACTGATTGTCTGTAAACCGTAGTAGATCATTGTCGGAACAGTTCCAACAGCAATCCAGAGACCAATCATCATTCCCAGTAAAAATAAGATTAAGATAACATTACCGATATTTTTAAAGCTGGAAAAAAGCATTTCTTCAATTTCCTGCCACTTATAACCCCAGCTCAAAGCTAAGGCAATAATAATCATTATTTCAAAAAATAGAGCAATCTGGATTGGTGCCTCCCAGAATAAAACAGATAGTAGTATTAAGACAGCCATTGTGATCACAGGTATAACTGCCTGTTTAAAGCTTAACATTTTGATTCCCCCAAAGTTTGTCTATTTAAAATCAAGAAGTCAATAACACTATATAATTAATTCTGAACATATGTCAACCTTTAATATATAATAAAATAAAAATAATCTAATAGGGAGTGTTTTAAAAATGACTGTAAATCAAAAAAAGAAAAAATCACCGTCTATTGATCAGTGGCTTAAAGAAGCAAAAGCTGATCCAGAAGCATTAGAAGAGGGAATGTATTTAGTTCATAATGGTACTGTGCGCCAGACTCCGAGAAAAAAGGTTAGAGAAGGAATAGATGATGGTTCTCAGGTTAAGGGGATGGAATTTGATTATGATCAAAAAAAGGTTGAGCAGGCAGTAGCTGAAGCGAAGAAGATGGAAGGGATCTTTCACGTCAGAGTCTGGCTTAATCAGGGCCAGCTTGAAGTCGGAGATGATATTATGTATGTGCTGATTGGAGGAGATATCAGGCCCCATGTTATTGATGCCCTGCAGTCTCTGGTAGCTGAGATAAAAAACGAGTGTGTTAAAGAAATTGAGCAGAAAGTTTAGTAGTAAATATATAAATATAAAAATAAGGTGATACTAATGACAGATAAAAAAATGAGAATTAAAATTATTAAAGATGGTCCCTACTGTGTTTTTGCGTCGGTGCCGCTGAAAGAAAAAATTATAACTCCTGTTGGTAAGCACTATGAATATCGAGAAGGACGCAAACTACCTCAAAAAGAAACCTACAGTCTCTGCCGCTGCGGTAAAAGTAAAGACCATCCCTTTTGTGATGGCAGACATAAAGAGATTGACTTTGATGGTCAGGAAACTGCATCTAAGGAAAAATATGATGAGCGGGCAGAACTGCTGCCGGGAAAAGAGATCGATTTAATGGATGATGACCGCTGTGCTTTTTTACGCTTCTGCCATACCGAAAAGGGAAGCACCTGGGAATTGTTAGAGGAATCAGACAAAAAAGAAGAGCGTGAACTTGTGATTAAATCTGCTGGAGAATGTCTGGCAGGGAGGTTGACAGCTGTCAGTAAAGAGGGAGAAGTTTTAGAAGCAGATTTAGAACCTGAAATCTGGGTGCTTCAGGATCCAGAAAAAAAGGTCAGTTCAGCAATTATTGTAAAAGGCGGCATAGAAATCGAGTCGGCTGCTGGAGAAATTTATGAGCCAAGAAATTCTGTCGCCCTCTGCCGCTGTGGAGAATCGAAAAATAAACCATTTTGTGACTGCAATCATCTGCACACTAACTTTCAGGATGGTTATCAGAATAAGGAGTAAGTAGGTTTACAACTTCTGATTTTAATGGTACAATAAATTAACTTATTAAGAATAATTACGAATTTACCTAATGAGAATTAGAGAAGTAGAGTAGAGAAAGGAATGATCATATGAATTTTGTATTTATATCACCGTATTTTCCTAATAATTTTTATAATTTCTGTGTGGAGCTAAAAAATGCCGGGGTCAATGTGCTCGGAATTGGTGACATGGCCTATTCAGAAATGAGAAGTGAGCTGAGAGATTCTCTGACAGAATATTATAGAGTTGATAATATGGAGGACTATTCGCAGCTGCTTAAAGCCTGCGGATATTTTACCCATAAGTATGGAAAAATTGATCGGATTGAGTCGAATAATGAACACTGGCTGGAAAAAGATGCCCGTTTGAGAACTGATTTTAATGTTCAGGGTTTAAAAATTGATGAGATTGAAGCGATGAAGTACAAATCAAAAATGAAAGAGGTCTTTAATCAGGCAGGTCTAAATACCGCTAGGGGTAGGGTTGTTAATAGTCTACAGGAAGCAGAAGAATTTATTGCTGAGGTTGATTACCCGGTGGTTGTTAAACCTGACAGCGGTGTAGGAGCATCCGAAACCTTTAAAATTAACAATCACGATGAGCTGCTGAATTTTTTCAATAATAAACTGGACCTTGATTATATTATGGAAGAATATATCGAAGGTAAAATTCATACTTTTGATGGTCTAACAGACCAGAACGGTGAAATTGTGTTTTCCTCGTCGATGGTTTATAAGGGTGGAATTATGGAAACTGTTAATGAGGGGCTTGATATGTATTATTATATACCGCGTGAGCTGCCGGAAGATATAGTGGAGGCAGGTATGAAAACAGCTCAGGCTTTTAAAATCAAGGAAAGATTTTTTCACTTTGAATATTTTAAGCTTGCTGACGGCAAAATTGTTGCGCTCGAGGTTAATATGCGTCCCCCGGGTGGACTGACCCTTGATATGTTTAATTATGCTAATGATATCAATATTTATAAAGCCTATGCGGAGCTTGTCGTTCAGGGAAGTTTTAATGAAGATATCAGTCGAAAATATAACTGCTTTTATATCGGCCGCAAGAATTTTATCATTTACAAACATTCTTTAGAAGATATTTTAAACAATTATGGAGATTATATAGTTCTGCATGAGCCAATTTCTCCCATTTTAGCTCCGGCTATTGGAGATTATGGAATCATCTTGAGAACTAAGGATTTAGAACAGGGTAAAGAAGCAGTTAAATATGCAGTAGATAAGTATTAATGATTTTTTTATAGAGAAAGTAGGGACTATGATGAAGATAGAATACAGAAGTTTTTACAGTTCAAATTTAAATAGAGAGATGCCATTTAAAATCTACGGTCACGGAGGAAAACCGATGCTTGTTTTTCCTTCATCCGGCGGCAGTTTTCATGAATATGAAGATTTTGGCATGATTGATGCCATCTGGCCTTTTATTGAAAATGGTGAAATAACAGTTTATGCAGCCAGCAGTGTTGATTCTGATTCCTGGCTTAATTATGGAATGCACTCCCATGATAAGGCAGTAATCCACAACAGCTATGATCAGTATATTGTGGATGAACTGCTGCCTCTGATTAAATACCACTCCAACTGGCAGGGAGGGGTAATTACCACCGGCTGCAGTATGGGAGCCTATCATGCAGTTAATTTTTACTTTAAGCACCCTGATGCCTTTGACACTGCTGTTGCCTTAAGCGGAATTTATGATGCCAGATTTTTTACCGGTGGTTATATGGATACTGAGGTTTATTTAAATTCCCCGGTTGATTATCTAAGAGAACTTGAAGATGACTGGTATCTCAACCACTATCGGAAAAATAAGTTAATTGTCTGTGCCGGTCAGGGCAGGTGGGAGGAAGATACTTTAAGGGACACCAGACTTTTAGATACAATTCTGGCGGAAAAAGATATTCCAGCCTGGTTTGATTACTGGGGTTATGATGTTGATCATGACTGGACAGGCTGGAGAGAGCAGATGCCTTACTTTTTGGGGAAACTTAAAGAGGAAGGAATTATTTAATTGACAATAATTTAAATGAATATTGGATTATGAAAACCAAAGAATTGATAATAATTGCTGGCAGAGGAGTTTGTGCATGCTAAAAGAAAAGATAGATATAAAAATAATTGAAGATTTTTATTCTGAGGTGCTGGCTAATGAGAGAAAGATAAGAATTTATTTACCGCTCTCTTACTCGACGCAGAAAAATAAAGATTACCCGGTCTTATATGTTCACGACGGCCAGAATGTTTTTCACGGCAAAGAATCTTTTTCTGGTGATTCCTGGCTGCTCCATCAGACTGCTGAAAAGTTAATTAAGGAAAATTTAATAGAAGAAATAATCATTGTGGCTGTCGATAATATGGGTGAAGAGAGGCTGAGTGAATACGCTCATCAGGACGGCTTTTATCAGGGAAAAAAAGTTAAAGCTCACGGTTTTGATTATGAGAAATTTTTAGTTAGGGAATTGATGCCTTTTATTGCTGAACATTATAGGATTAAAGAGGGGCCAGAAAACACAGCTTTAATGGGATCTTCAATGGGAGGTCTCGTTACTTTCAATATCGGTTTAAGAAGAACTGATCTCTTTTCAAAGCTCGCCGTTATGTCACCATCTTTCTGGTGGGGAAAAACTTCTCCTATTGAAAAGATTAACTCCTATAAATATCAGAACCTTAATTCTAAAATCTGGCTGGATACAGGTGAGGCAGAAGGAAGGTTTATGTCTTTTACTGAGAAGGTAATTTCTGAACTAAAACATTTAAAAACCGATTTAAATCTCGATTTAATCTACTATCAGGTGCCTGGAGCTAAACACAGCGAAAAAGCCTGGGCGGCCAGGGTCCACTGCCCCTTACTCTATTTTTACGGAGATATTGGAGAAATTAAAAAAATTGAACTGATTGGCAGTAAAAAGATAACTCTTAAGGGCGCTAAAAAAAGAATCAACCCAATTGTAACTTTTGACAGCAGTTTTAAGATGACAGCCCTGGAGGGAGAATTTAAATCACTCAAGCCAGAGGTCTTAAAAATTAATGGAAATGGAGTTCTAACTCCCAGAAAAACTGGCAGAGCAGAAATTGAATTCAAGGCTTTTGGTTACAGAGCTCGCAAAAAAATAAATATAGTAAAAAAATAATGCCGGATATTCCGGCCTTTTTCTTACTCTAAAATATAATACACTTTTTATTATATATTTGCTATAATTTACAAATAATGGTATAATATTTATATTATCATTGAACTTGAGCTTTAAGTTATGGTAAAATATGAATAGAGAGATGGAGGAAATATTTTGGAGATTATAAAAAATCCACATGATTCTCTTTTTAAAAGAACTCTTGGTGATAAAGAAGTAGCTGTAGATTTTCTTGAAAACTATCTGCCAGATAATATATTAAATGAAATAGATTTAACAGAAATTAAGATAGCCAAGGATAGTTTCATTGACGAGGAATTAGAAGAAAGTTTTTCTGATATTTTATATAATGTAAGTATAGACGGTAAAGAAGGGTTTATCTACCTATTATTTGAACATAAAAGCTATTTTGATAAGATGTCACCAGTTCAAATGCTCGGATATATCACAGATATCTGGGCGCTTTATGATAATCAAACAAAAAAGAAGAAACTGCCTCCTATTATACCAATTCTAATTTATCATGGAGAAAAAAAGTGGAATTACGGGAGCAGGTTATCTGAATTAATTGAGTATACTTCAGAAGCTATTTTAGAGTATATACCTGTTACTTTATGATTTTTCTAAATACTCTGATGCAGAGATAAAAGGACAGGTCAAGTTAAGATTGTTTTTGAAATTAATATCCCATATATTTGATGATAACTTTGAAAATGGACTCCGTGAAGTTCTGCCTTTATTAATTGAACTAAGAGATAAAACAACCGGACTGGAATATATTGAAACTGTTGTGAAGTATATTTTAAATATTGGAGAAGAAATTTCTTTAAACGAGTTGGATCAAAAGTCCAAAAAGATTTCAGCTGAAGGGAGTGCTGTAATTATGACTATAGCAGAGAAAATTTATCATGATGGAAAAGAAGAAGGAAGAGAAGAAGGAAAAATAGAAAGTATGCATGAGATGATTGAGTTTGCACTTGAGTTGAAATTTGGATTATCCACTAAAAAAATTGTACAGGATATAAAAAAAATAGATGATTATGATAAACTAAAAGAAATTAAATCAGCTATAAGAAATTATGATTCTTTAGAAGAACTAACCGATAGCTTAAATTTCTGATTCGATATATTTAGAATTTATTTTGTATATAGAAATTAACATGA
>NZ_QBLR01000173.1:0-7167 GCF_003070835.1 Halanaerobium sp.
AGATGTGTATAAGAGACAGCCTTATACCATTTCGAATATTTGCGGAGTCAGAATTAAATTGTTTAGAACTGCTATAATTATACGCCAGAAAATAATAAATATCCTGCGGAATTTTTTGGAGCTGATAATCATCATGTATTTCATTATCCCTAAAATATCTATATGACTCTGCATTTAATTGATAGATATCATATTGCTGATAATTTCTTTTTTCTTCATTTTTGGTTGGAAAATTTATTTGTATCTGTTCCAAATAAGGTAATACTTCTTCCTGATAATTATTCTTCCAGTAGTTATTATTTTTGACTAAATTGACCTGGGCTTTAGAAAAATCATTAATTTTAAAAGCTCCAGTCCCAGTTGGAATTATAGAGAAATTATCTTTATTCAAAACTGCATTTTTAGGCATCACAGCTGCTGCAGTTTTTGTTAAATTATAAATAAATGGTGCATAAGATTCTGTTAATTCAATCTGCAGCTGATAATTGTCTAAAACCCTTATTCCCGTTATTTCTTTACTTTCTCCCTGCCTGTAATCATCATAACCCTTTACTTTACTAAACAGCTGAGCATATGGCGATTTATTTTCTGGAGAAGCTAAATATTCAAATGACCATTTCCAGTCTTCTGCCATTACTCTTCTAGCTGATAAAGGCACTGGCTCTCCAGCAATTTGATAAGGATGAAAATAAACCTCTTCTCTTAATTTAAAAGTAAACAAACGGCCTTCTTCCTCAACTTCCCAGGATTCTGCTAAATGAGTAGTTAATTCTCCTTTATCATTTAACTCTACTAAACTGTCAAAAATTTGCCTGATAATAATTTGTTCAGTCTCATTAGCTGCATAGATTGGATTTAACTCTATTGGCAGCTGCTGAAATCTAAGCTTCAGTTCTCCCCCATAATTAACTGCGTGAATGGTAAAGTTAAATATAAATAAAATAAGGATTGTAATTAATAATGTTTTATAATATTTCATGATTCGACCCCTCTTTATTTTACTTAAATTTTAATTTCTTATTTTATTTATTCTGCAAAAATAAGAAAATCCCTGGCTGCTAGTCTAATTAGCAGACAGGGATTAATTTTGAGCTCTAATGATTAAAATTATTTATCTAATAAATGACAGGCCGCAAAGTGACCGTCTCCATATTCTTTGAACTCCGGTTCTTTTACAGAACAGGGCTCAAAAGCTTTAGGACAGCGGGGATGGAATCTACAGCCTGAAGGCGGATCTACCGGTGAAGGTACATCTCCCTCAAGTACAATTCTATCCTTTTTCTTTTTCGGATCTGCCTCTGGAATAGCAGATAAAAGTGATTGAGTATAAGGATGAATAGGATTTTTAAATAGTTCCTTTTTATCAGTCAACTCAACAATTTTACCAAGATACATTACTGCTACCCGATCACTGATATGTTTTACAACACTTAAGTCATGAGCTATAAAGAGATAGGTAAGACCATACTCTTTCTGTAAATCCTGCAGCAGGTTTACAACCTGTGCCTGAACTGACACATCAAGTGCAGAAACCGGCTCATCAGCGATGATAAGTTTTGGATCTACTGCCAGAGCTCTGGCTACACCAATACGCTGACGCTGTCCACCACTAAATTCGTGAGGATAGCGGTTCATGTATTCTTCACCAAGACCTACATTTTCCAGAATCTCTTTAACCTTTTCATTTCTTTCCTGTTTGTTTTTGGCAAGCTTGTGAATGTCTAAAGGCTCACCAACTATATCAGCAACTGTCATCCGAGGATTTAAAGAAGCATAGGGATCCTGAAAAATAATCTGCATATCTCGTCTAACTTCCCGCATTTCTTTTTTATCAAGGTCCATTATACTTTTACCATCAAAAATAACTTTACCTTCCGTTGCTTCTAATAAGCGAAGGATTGTTCTACCAGTTGTTGACTTTCCACAACCTGATTCTCCTACCAGACCGAGTGTTTCTCCTTCTTTTACTGCAAAGGAAATATCATCAACAGCTTTTACATGAGCTACTGTTCTTTTAAACACTCCTGCTTTAACTGGGAAATATTTTTTTAAGTTTTTAACTTCTAATAAATTCTCAGCCATTATTTCTGAACACCCCGATCCTCATAAATTCTTTCTCCACGCTTTTTGATCTCTTCTAAATCTTCATATCTCCAGCAGCGTACTTTATGACCTGCTGCTGCTTCTTCTAAGGGGGGCTCTTCGTCGAAACACTTACCCTCAGCTAAAGGACAGCGGGTATTGAACTTACAGCCCTCTGGAAAGTTAAGTGGAGAAGGTACACTACCTGGAATTGCTTCTAATCTATCAACATCTTTATCTAATTTAGGAATTGAGTTCATCAAGCCCCAGGTATATGGATGTTTTGGATCTTCAAATAGTGTATCTACATCTGTATATTCTACTACCTTACCTGCATACATTACTGCTACTCTATCTGAAACTTCAGCAATTACCCCTAAATCATGAGTAATCATCATAATTGACATGCCGTAACTTTCTTTTAAAGAGTTCATTAGCTCTAAGATCTGAGCCTGAATTGTTACATCTAAAGCGGTTGTTGGCTCATCAGCGATCAATAACTGAGGATCACAGCTTAAAGCCATCGCAATCATCACCCGCTGCCTCATACCTCCAGATAACTGGTGGGGATATTCGTCTACTCTCTGTTCAGGTAGAGGAATACCTACCTTGGTCAGCATATCAATTGCCTGGCGTCTGGCTTCTTTTCTATCAACTTTTTTATGAAGCATAATTGCTTCCATAATCTGATCTCCAACCGTATAAACAGGATTTAAAGAAGTCATCGGTTCCTGGAAGATCATTGAGATATCATTACCGCGAATTTTTCTCATTTCTTTTTCAGTAATTTTGGTTAAATCTCTGCCGCCAAAATTTATTTCTCCAGCTTCTATTCTGCCTGGAGGTGATTCAACAAGCCTCATAATTGATAAAGAGGTAACACTTTTACCACAGCCGGATTCACCTACAATACCTAGAGTTTCGCCAGGATAGATCTCATAATCAACACCATCTACCGCCTTAACTACTCCTTCTTCTGTATAGAAATATGTTTTTAAATTCTTAACTTCTACTAATGCTTCTTTACTCAAAAAATTCACCTACCCTCTTAATTTAAAAATATGAGCAATTACTTTAATTTTGGATCTAAAATATCACGGAATGCATCACCAAGCAGGTTCCAGGAAAGACTGAAGAACATAATTGCAGCACCTGGAATCACAACAGTATACCAGTACTTGAGAGCAGATCCCTGACCTCCAAGAATCCAGTCACGAGCAAAAGTGATCATCTGTCCCCAGTCAGCATATCCCTCTGGAGCACCTACACCTAAGAAACTTAAGGCAGATGCAGTAATAACCATAGAACCCATTCTCATAAAAGCCTGGATTAAAACTGGAAAAATACAGTTAGCAATTATATGCTTAAATATAATCCTATGATCCTTAGCACCAAGGGCAATTGATGCCTGTACAAATTCTTCATTTTTTATTTCTAAAACCTGTGACCGCATTAAACGGGCTGTTGACATCCAGCCAAATGTTACTAAAGCGATCATAACATTATCTAAACCCTTACCTAAAATAGTTGTTAAAACCATTGCCGCAACTAAAAAAGGAATCGACATAAAGACATCTGTGATCCTCATGAAAAATTCATCAATTTTTCCACCATAATAGGCAGAAATTGTACCAATACTAATCCCAATAAAGGAACTTAAACCAACGACTATTATACCAATTCTAAAAGCTGTTCTGGTTCCCCAGACCATACCATAGAAAATATCATATGATCCCTGAGCAGTTCCAAAAGGATAACCCTCTCGCGGAGGCTGTGGTTCTACCTGCCAACCAGCTCTTGGAATCTCATATGCATCCTCTGGTGACCTAGGTGGTGCTAAAAAAGGTGCAAAAACAGCAACAAGTACGAAAAATAATATTATTATAAGTCCAAATAAAGATAACTTATTTGTTAATAACCTACCGAAAATTTCTTTCCACTCCACTTACCATCACTCCAATCTAATCCGTGGGTCAATTACAGCATAAGAAACATCTACAATTAAGTTGATCAAGATTAATAAGAAACTAAAGTACATTGCAACACCTAAAATACCCGAATAATCAAGTTGTTGAGCAGCCTGAGCAGCATACTGACCGATACCTCTATAGCCAAATACAGACTCTACTATAACAACTCCTCCTAAGAGGCCCAGTACCATAGGTCCAGCAACTGTAACAACAGGGATTAAGGCATTTCTTCTTGCATGTTTATTAATAACAAATTTTTCTGCTACACCCTTTGCTCTTGCAGTTCTAATATAATCTTTACGTAAAGTTTCTAACATACTAGAGCGTGTAATACGTAAAATATATGACCACCAGACAATTGCCAGAGTAACAATCGGACCAATTAAATGTCTAAATGCATCAACAACTACACTAAACTCTAAATTTAAAATTCCATCCAGTACATTTAAACCTGTATACTGAATAAATTCTGCAGATCTAACAACAGCAGCTGCATCAGCTCCAAGTCTTCCGGGTGGGAACCAGCCTAACATTCCATAAAAAACCATTAGAACCATTAAACCAAAAACAAAGGTTGGAAATGACCAGCCTACTGTAGAAACAATTCGAATTATATGATCAAATTTTTGATTATGATGTACCGCCGAGAGCACTCCCAGCCAGATACCTCCCATTACAACCGGTATCACAGCAAACAAAGCCAGCTCCAGTGTAGCAGGAAAACGGCTAAAAATAGCTTCCGTAACAGGCTGCCCGGCTGATTCTGACCAGCCAAAATCACCCTGTAGAACTCCTCCTATCCATCGTCCATACTGTTCGTACCATGGATCATCAAGACCATGCTTCGCAACTAACTCATCCAAATCTCCTCCTTTTAACTGTGCGGGGTCATTGATATAAGTGCTTAGTCTTTGATAAGGTCCAAGCATCATTATCATTGAAAATACAAGTACTGTAACTCCAAACAGTATAAAAGGAAGTATTAAAAAACGTCTAATAATATAATTTACCAACTCATAACTCTCCTTCCTTAAATATTAATCTACTCCAAATTCTTTCCCTAACATAATTAGCAGGGAGGTCTCCCTCCCTGACTAATTTCTATATTTATCTATTTAACCAGCACTTATTGAGCTACTTTATCCATTGAGTAGAAGTCAACACCTGGACGCATAGCATTAGGATACCAGCCTTCAACCCAGGTTCTTCTTGTATTAGATCCTGTTGGCTGATCAATCCAGAGGTCAATAGCGTGGTCAATTGACATCTGCTGTAACTGAGTATAAATTTCCTTACGTCTGGCAGTATCAGTAGTAGAAATACCTTCAGAAATTAAATCATTTATTCCCACTTCTTCTGCCCATTTTTTATAAGCATCTCCACGTCTTCCAGCATAATAGCCAGCACTATCTAAGAAAGGCTGAACAAAGTTATGTGGATCCGGGAAGTCTGCTAACCAACCACCAAATGATGCAGGTAAAGTACCTCTTACAGATGCATCAAGATAGGTTGACCACTGTACACCGCGAACATTAATGTTGAATTTAGGATTAATTCTTTCAATGTAACTCTTTAGCATATCAGCAGCAGTTTTTCTAGGATCATTACCACTGTTATATACTAAGTCCATTGTAAATCCTTTTTCCCAGAGTTCTCCACCGAAAGCTTTTCGGAAATGCTCTTCAGCTTTTTCTAAATCGAGACTGTAAACATCTGAGTTTTCATTATAACCTAATAGAGGATCTACTATTGGACCTCTCAACTGAATTGCTTCACCCATTCTTACCTGCTCTAAGAAAGCCTGATAGTTAAATGAATAACTGAATGCCTTTCTTACATCTTCATCAGCAAAGAAATTAGAGGGTATTCCTTTTCCATCTAATTTACCACTACCGATATAATTGTTACCTTCTGTAGTAATCTCCCAGTTAAATACCATGTTCATATTCTGAAGCACTGGAATACCGGTTGTAACTACTACTCCTTCTTCTCCTTCAACCTGAGATCTATACTGAGTTGGAGCATAAATCATATCAGCATCTCCACGCAATAACATTAACTTACGGGTTGACCATTCATCAACATTTCTGATGATTGCTGTTTTAAAGTTAGCTAACTCTCCCCAGTAATTATCATTACGTCTAAATACTACATGGTCACCATTAACCCATTCGGTTAAGATAAATGGACCAGTACCCAGCATTTTATCGAATAGTGGATCTTCTTCTTTTACTGGATCATGACTTGCAACGATATCAGTAGCTGTTCCATCCCAGGCACCCTGCTCAATTGACCATTCTTTATCCAGAATTGAACCCCAGGAAGCACCTTTAGCTACAATATTTAAGAATGGTGGATAAGGAGCTGCTAAATGAAATGTTACCTTATTGCCATCAACTGTAATTTTTTCTTTAAGTACAGCTAATACTTCTGCAGCCTGCTCATCAGTTAACTGCTTTGGATCTTCTACACCTACTACATCTGCAGTAACATCAGCTAAACCAGCATAACCAGCACCAAATAGTGGCTCATATAACATCCAGATTGGTCCTCCGGAACGATCCATTATCATACCACGTAAGAAACTGTATTTAACATCTTCTGCAGTTAGAGGATTACCATTACTAAATTCTACTCCCTCTCTAATTACAAAGGTATAGTCTGTACCATCTTCAGAAATCAATCCATTTTCAAAACTTGGGACCTCTGTAGATAAAAGTGGTACAAAATCCTGTACACTTGAACCTTCATAATCAATTAAAGTTTCATAAACTTGATAAATCAATTCGGAACTACCGGTATCATAAGCAAAATGTGGATCTAATGTGCTCTGATCACCAATTGTCACATAGGTAAATGTGTTAGGGTTTTTAACTTCCTGTGCACCTGCTACGGAAAATACTGAAACTACTAATAATAAAGTTAAAAATACTACTAATTTTTTTTGCATACTCGAAATTCCCTCCTAATTTTTTAGTTATCTATACTCTCTAATCTCTAATCTCTTCTCTTTTTAAATTTACACCCCCTTATCAGATGTATCTGTTATTTTAAAAAGAAAACTAAATTTAATAATTAAAACTTAAATTTTTTACTAACTTAAATTATATAATTA
>NZ_QBLR01000174.1:0-7147 GCF_003070835.1 Halanaerobium sp.
TTTTTAATATATTAAAAATATAATTGAGTTATCAAATTAAGTGTGGTGATCAGCAAGAGATGTATTTACTAATTATAAACAAAATTATTAAATTATAAGGGGGTAAGTTCAATTAAAACAATAAATAATCATAAAAATATTTATATATATATATTATTAATTATTATTTGTGGGGCAGCTCTCTATTTGCCAGCTACTTTCTATAGAGATTTGCACTGGGAAGAAGAAATGAAATATGTTGAAGTTGCTAAGGAAATGTATGATACTGGAAACTGGCTGGTTCCACATTTAGGGGGGGAGTTTTATTCTCATAAACCTCCATTTTATTTTTACTTTTTAAATTTTAGCCGACTTATGGCCGGGGGTTATTCTGTAACCGCAATGGTTATGATGAGTTTAATTCCGGGTATTTTAATTGCAATAGTCACTTTCTTCTGGGGAAGCCTGAATTTTAATAAGAAATATGGATTTTTGTCGGCTTTGATTTTAATGATTACTTTTTACTTTTTTGCTCTTTCAATAACAGTTCGAATGGATCATTTAATGGGATTTTTCATTATTTCTGCTTTATTTTCTTTTTATCTCGGTTATTCTTCAGAATCAAAAAGAAAAGATAGATTCTATTATTTGGTTTACTTATTTATGGGCCTGGCAACATGGATTAAGGGACCGGCTGGTTTTTTAATTCCTTTAGTTGTTATTCCTGCCTTTTTGTTAATTCAAAAAGATCTGGCGGAATTTAAAAATTTAAAATTAAAAAAAGGCATCTTAATTTTTGTAGGTGTAATTTTATTATGGCTTGTACCCGCTTTAATTAGAGGGGGAAAAGAATATGCATATCAATTATTAGTTGTCCAAACTTTTGGTAGAACTGTTAATTCCTTTGCTCACCAGAAAGCATTTTATTATTATTTAACAACTTTTTCTTTTACCTTTTTACCGTGGTCTTTCTTTCTTTATTCAGCTTTTATTTACTGTTTTAAGAATAGGGGAAGGTTACCTCAATTTATAAAGTTTTTACTTAGCTGGTTTGCTGTTACTTTTATTTTATTTTCTTTAATAAGTGGAAAGCTTGACATATATCTTTTACCAATCTATCCAGCTGGAGCTCTTTTGGTTGCTTATTTATTTAAAGAGATTTCAAATCGACGAGCATCCAAATATTATATTATAATTCCAGCATTGATTACTTTTGCATTTTTCACCATCGGAAGTTTTTTTATACCCCAGGAAACACAGGGAATAGCTTTAAAAAGTCTTTTGATGCCAACAATTATAAGCTGGATTCTGGGAGGAATAGTCGGGATAATTCTACTATTTAAAAAGAAATATAGTTATATTTCGTATCTCGTTATTATTATATTTGCAGTTTTTTTACTCAACTTTTCTTTTTCAGTAGCTCAACCTTTCAGTCAGACTTATACTCTTAAAGAGACAGCTAAAGAAATGCAGCAGTTAAAAACTAGAGGAATTAATAATATTGCTACTTATAAATATGATGGTGATTCCGATTCTCTTGGTATTTATCTTGACTTTTGGCCGGAAGTGATTAAGGACCGGGTTGGCTTTCTAAATTATCTTAAGCAGGATAAATTTGCAGTTATGATGGAACTTGACGATTGGCAGCGAATCAGGGGCGATTTGAATCAAAATATAAAAAACAAATTTGAAGTATCACAATTTAATCAAAGTTATATAATTATTACTAATTATAGTAACTGATTTAACTTTAAAAACGTATATAAATTAAGGGTGGTGGAAAATGCAGAATTATAAATATGATTTTTCAATAGTGGTACCCATTTATAATGAAATCAAAAATTTATCTCCTCTAACAGATAGTATAATTAATGAATTAAATGAACAAGAATATAATTATCAAATAATTTATGTAGATGATGGAAGTCAGGATGGCAGCAGTCAAAAAATAGATTTGCTGCAGGAAAAAATAAATAGACTTTCAGCAATACATTTTACTAAAAATAATGGTCAGACTGCTGCTTTCTTAGCTGGTTTTAAAGAAGCGGAAGGAGAATATATAATTACTTTAGATGCAGATCTCCAGGTCAGTCCTGCTGATATACCTAAACTGATTCCCTTTTTAAATGATTATGATATGGTAATCGGGATGCGGACCAACCGGAATGATGGTTTGATTAAAAAAATTTCTTCAGTGGTTGGTAATGGGGTTCGGAACTTTATTACCGGTGAAAAGATTACTGATACAGGTTGCCCACTAAAAGTTTTTAAAAATGAGATTCATAAAGAATTTTATCCTTTTAAAGGTATGCACAGATTTTATCCTACTTTAGCCAGAATTAATGGATATGAAGTAAAACAGGTTCCGGTTAACCATTATCCCCGAAAATATGGTCAGTCTAAATATGGGATTAATAACAGAATGTGGAGAGGATTATTTGATACACTAGTTATGCGGTGGATGAAGAAAAGAATTATTAATTATAATATAAAGAGGGATTAATCTATGATATGGATAATAATTGGATTTGTTGGTCAGGCGATGTTTACCTTACGTTTTATTATTCAATGGATTGCTTCAGAAAAAGCAAAAAAAAGTATAGTTCCAAATGCTTTCTGGTATTTTAGTATTGCAGGAAGTCTTACTTTGTTAGTTTATGCAATTCATCGGCGAGATCCAGTTTTTATTGTGGGACAGTCAACCGGTTCTTTTATTTATCTACGAAATTTATATTTAATTAAAAAGAACAGAAAGAGCACAAGTAATCAGTGATTTAAAGTTATTTTACATATTTATTTAAAGAGGTGCTGATAAATGAGAATTTTAGTTGTAGAAGATGAAAAGGATTTATCAGATGTAATTAAAAAAGGGCTTGAGGAAGAAGGCTTTGTTGTTGATACAGTAAGTGATGGCCAGCAGGCTGTTAATTTTGCCTGGGATTATGAATACGATATAATAATATTAGATTTAATGCTACCAGTTAAAAATGGAATGGAAGCTTTAAAAGAAATCAGAGAGTACGGTATTAATACAGCGATCTTAATATTAACAGCAAAGGATATGGTAGAAGATAAGATAAAGGGATTAAACAGCGGTGCAGATGATTATCTAACCAAACCTTTTGCTTTTGGTGAGCTGGTTGCAAGAGTTAGAGCATTACTTAGAAGAGGTATTGAAGAGAATAATAATCAACTTATGACCGGAGATCTTGTAATTGATACGGTAAACCATAAAGTCTTACGCGGAGGAATTGAAATACCTTTAACAGTTAAGGAATATGCTGTTCTGGAATATCTGACGAGGAACAGAGGCCAGGTACTGTCTCGAACCCAGATAGAAGAACATGTCTGGGATTATCGATATGGAAATACATCTAACATTGTTGATGTATATATACGTTATTTGAGACAAAAAATTGATAATGATTTCGAGCCAAAATTAATTGAAACGGTTCATGGTAGAGGCTATAGGATAAAGGTAATTGAAAATGAAACTTAGATTAAAAATAAAGACAAGATTAACTTTATGGTATATAATTATTTTAACAATGACTTTAATTGCCTTTAGCAGTTTTATATTTTTAAATGTAGAACAATATATATATAACCAGGTAGAAATTAGGCTAAAAAATCAGGGAGAGCAAATCATTAGAGAAATTGAGAATAATGATCTTAGAGAGGAAAACATCGAAATCAGTCCAATCATTAATGAAGTAAAAGAAAATGCTGATAAAGATTATTTAATAGCTTATTATGCTGCGAATAAGAATTTGGTATTAACCAATAAACAAAACTATATTTTACCAGACAAATTGAAGACTGATAATATTTTTTCTGTCATTAAATTAGAAAATGATAATATTGATGAAGATTGGGCGTTAATAACTTTACCGATAAGCAGTCAAAGTACTTCGGGCTGGATTAGGGTAGCAGAACGGCTGGATTCGGAAGAAAAAATATTAGATAAATTAATATTAATTTCAATACTGGGTATATCAATTTTTTTAATAGCAGCTATTACTGGCGGCTACTTTTTGGCTGGGAAGGCTCTTTCCCCAATAGAGAAAATTAATACTACTGCCAGAGAAATAAGTTCCAGTAGTTTGGGGCAAAGAATTGAAGAAAAAAATACTGACGATGAAGTGGGCAGTCTGATTGTAACTTTAAATCAGCTTTTTGCAAGGCTGGAGAAGGCCTTTGAAAGAGAAAAACAGTTTACTTCAGATGCTTCTCATGAACTAAGGACTCCAATAACTGTAATCAGAGCTCAATCGGAAAAGATTCTGAGAAGAAATGATTTAAAAGAAGAATGTGAAGAAACCCTGAAAATCATAAAAAAGCAGTCTGATTATATGGGGCATTTAATTGAACAGCTCTTACTGCTTGCAAGAAGTGATAGTGGAAAGCAGATTATTGAAAAAGAAGAGTTTGATATTAATGAATTAGTGAAAATTGTGGCGGGAGAGTTTAGCGCAGTTGCTGAAAATAAAAATATAAAAATAATTACTGAACAGTCGAGCGAAAGCATAAGTGTTTTAGCAGATCAAAGTATGATTATTCAACTACTTCTTAACTTAATTGATAATGCTATTAAATATACACCAAAAGGTGGAGAAGTTAAGATAATTACTGAAAAAAATGATGGAAATTTAATAATTAAAATTAAAGATACCGGTAGGGGTATTCCTGAAGAAGATCAAGATAATATATTTGAGAGATTTTATCGGGTTGATAAGTCACGGTCTCGTAAAAAGGGGGGCACTGGTCTGGGGCTTGCTATTTGTGAATGGATAGTGGAGTCTCACGAAGGAAGTATTAATTTTGAGAGTAGTGCTGGTATAGGAACAACCTTTATAATTAAGCTCCCTGTAGTTTAAAAATTTATATTATTTTGCTACCTGGACTTTAAAAATAAGCTTTTTATTTGTTTTCAATAAGCTATATATCTATCTTCAGAATGAATATAATTCTTCATGAAATTAAATTTATTAAAGAGGGGATTTCGCTATGAGTAATTATTATAATTATCTAATATCATTAATTCAAAATTTCTCTATTTTTGGTTATCTATTAATAGCTATTCTGGCTTTTTTTGAATCTTTTGCTTTTATAGGTTTAATAGTACCGGGAAGTATAGCTGTTATTATTGGAGGATTTTTAGCAGCTCACGGCAGTTTGAATATTATCATTTTATATCTTTTAGTCTTTCTGGCTGCTGTTTTGGGAGATAATTATAGTTTTCGTTTAGGAAGAAATAAAAAAGTCCCCTTTAATCAGGATGGTAAAATATTTAATCAGGAACTTTTTATAAAAGGCCGAAAGTTTTTTGAACATTATGGAGCTAAAAGTGTTTTTCTGGGGCGATTCGTTGGCTGGGTAAGACCTATTATCCCATTTATAGCCGGTTTTTTTGAGCTAGATGCTAAAGTTTTTTTGCTGTGGAATATTTTAAGCAGCATATTATGGGCAGCATCTCATATTGCTCTTGGCTACTTTTTTGGTAGAACCTGGCAGCTTGTTGCCCTCTGGTCTACAAGGTTTACAATTTTCTTTACAGGATTAATTGTTTTTGTGATTTTAATATATTTACTCAAACATTTTGCTTTGAGTAGAGGAAAGGAACTTTTAACTTTACTTGTTTCAATAGGTGAATCGATAAAAAGGGCTGTGATCGAAAATAAAGAAGTAATAGAATTTGTTGAGCAGCATAAGGCATTCTTTTCATTTCTAAGAAAAAGATTTGATAGGAATAATTTTTTTGGTCTTCCAGTTACTCTTTTTGTTTTGTCTTTAATCTATGTAATGGCTCTTTTAGGAGGTATTATTGAAGATTTTCTAACTACTGATTTAATTATTAGTGTGGATCATAGAATAGCAAATCTTTTGACGATTTTTAGAAATGAAACTCTTACAGATATATTTTTCTGGATTACTTTTCTCGGGAAATGGCAGGTTATATTAGTTTTTACATTTAGTATAATTTTAATTTTATGGCTCTGGAATAAAAAATCATATATAATTCCAATCCTGATTAGCATTACAGGTAGTGTGTTATTTACCTATATCGGTAAATTACTTTTTCATAGACCAAGGCCGGTTGTTGCAATTTATCAAGAAAGTTCTTTTTCTTTTCCCAGTGGTCATGCTACAATTTCAGTTGCGTTTTATGGTTTTTTAACTTATTTTTTAGTGAAGGAAATTTCTAGCTGGAAAAATAAGATAAATATATTTTTTACAGGTTTGATATTAATTATAGCTATTGGTTTCAGTAGACTTTATCTGGGTGTACACTTTTTAAGTGATGTCTGGGCTGGATATTTAGTTGGAGCTCTGTGGTTGATTATAGCAATAAGTATTTCAGAATATTTAACTCTTAATCAAAAAAATATTTTCCATAAATTTAAAGATGTAGAATTGTCCGGACTGGTAAAACAAATAATTTCAGTTATAATAATAATTTTAGCAGTTGGCTCATATACATTTTTTTCCTTAGAATATCAAATTCCATATAGAACAACTCCCCCACAGAAGCCACTAATTGTTAGTAAAGCTCTCAATGTTTTTGAAGGCAGTAGGCTTAAATATACAGAGTCGCTTTTAGGAGAAAAAGGAGAACCGATAAGTTTTATTATCGTGGCTAATAATGAAAAACAATTAATCAGAACTTTTCAAAGTGCTGGCTGGAATACAGCCGATGAAATCAACATATATACTTTATATAAAGCTGCAAAAGCGGCTTTATTAAAAAAACCATATCCCAGTGCACCGGTTACACCTGATTTCTGGAATTCAAAGGTTAATGATCTTGCTTTTGAAAAACCAGATTCTAGTGATAATATTAGAGTTCGTCATCATGCTCGATTCTGGGAGACTAATTTTATAACCAATGATGGAGAGAAAATATATGTAGGTACGGCAAGTTTTGATAGTGGAATTAAGTGGGGTATAACTCATAAGATTGATCCTGATATTGATAGTGAGAGGGAATATCTTTTTGATGATTTAGAGACTACTTCTCTGATCAAATCTGCAGAAAAATATCAATTTGTCGCGCCTAAACTGGGAAGTAATTTTGTAGGAGATCCTTTTTTCACGGATGGCAAAGCATATATATTGGTAGTTGAATAAATAGAGTTCAGTTAAAATATTTAATTAACTCAAAGTTTTA
>NZ_QBLR01000175.1:0-7126 GCF_003070835.1 Halanaerobium sp.
AGGAGAATAAAAAATGGGAGCAAAGGTTTATTTAACTGGAGCCGGTCCAGGTGATCCGTCTCTTTTAACATTAAAAGCAAAAAGAGCAATTGAAAAGGCAGACGTTATTTTATATGATCGTCTCGCAAATAATCGTTTTTTAGAATATGCCAGCAGTGAGGCTGAAAAAATTTATGTTGGTAAAAAAGCAAAGAATCATCACTATACTCAGTCCGAAATTGAGGCTTTAATGATTGAAAAAGTTAAAGTTGGAAAAACTGTCTGTAGGCTTAAAGGCGGAGATCCGTTTGTTTATGGTCGTGGGGGTGAAGAGGCTTTAAAATTAAAAGAAGCAGGAATTGATTTTGAAATCATTCCTGGTATTAGTTCTTCACTTGCGGTACCTCTTTATGCGGGGATTCCATTGACACAGAGACATCTAGCATCTTCATTTGCTGTGATTACCGGACACGAAGCAGCTGACAAAGAAAAGAGCACAATTGATATTGAAAAAATTGCAGCTGCTGTAGATACTCTGGTAGTTTTAATGGGAGTCGGTAAATTAGCTCAGACTGTAGAAAGAGTTTTAACTGCCGGTAAAAGTCCGGAAACTCCTGTGGCTCTAGTTCGCTGGGGAAGCCGATCCAAGCAGCAGACTATAACTGGCACTTTAGACAACATAGTTCAGAAAGTTGGACAGGCAAATTTTAAGCCACCAGCAGTAATTGTGATTGGAAGTGTTGTTAATTTACGAGAAAAGCTGGCTTGGTTTGAAAACAAAAAATTGTTGGGTAAAAATATTTTAGTTACTAGACCTAAAAAACAGGCAATTTCTTTTATAGAAATGATTGAAGGAGAGGCTGGTAGCGCTGTTTTTGCTCCAACAATTGAGATTAAAGCAGCTGAAAATATTGGTCCTTTACAGAAAGAGGTTGGTAATTTAGAAAACTATAGTCATCTAATTTTTACTTCGGTTAACGGTGTTAAGTATTTTATGCAAGAACTGGATCGTCAGCAGCTTGATTTAAGAGCTCTGGCTGGAACAAAAATAATGACAATTGGTTCTAAAACTGCTGAAGAATTAAGAGTAAATGGAATTAGAACAGATTTTTTACCTGAAGATTATTCAACTTCAGGTATCTTAGATTATTTAAGAAAACTTCAGAGTAAAGGTGAAATTAATCTAAGACAAGCTTCATTTTTATTGCCCCGAGCGGATATTGCTCCTAAAATACTTGAAAAAGAACTTAAAAATATGGGCGCAAAAGTTAAAAATGTTGAAGCTTACAAAACAGAAGCAGTTGAGATGGAGGTAGAAATTTTAGATCTGCTTAAAAATGATGACCTTGACTTATTAACTTTTACCAGTTCTTCAACAGTAGATAATTTCATTATTGGTTTAGAAAAATTAATTAAGTCTCAAAATGAATTATTAGAAAATGATTCAAAAGAAATTGATCAAAAAAAATTATGGCAGCGGTTAAAAGAAATTCCAGCTGCTTGTATTGGTCCAGTAACAGCCAATCAAGCTAAAAAGTATGGATTGAATGTTAAAATTACAGCAGCAGAATATACTATTGAAGGTTTATTTGACGAAATTTTAAAATATTATTTATAAATGGAGGTTTTTTAAAATGGATTTAAATAGAAGACCGAGGCGTTTACGCAGTTCAAAAAATATTCGGGATTTAGTGAGGGAAACAAATTTATCTGCAGCAGACTTTGTTAAACCATTATTTGTAGTTAATGGTAAAAATATAAGAGAAGAAATTTCTTCAATGCCTGATAACTATCACTTATCTTTAGACCAGTTGCAAAAGGAAGTTGAAAGACTTTTAGATCTAGGAATTAAAGCAATTATACTTTTTGGGCTGCCTAAATACAAAGATGCAGAAGGTTCCAGTGCCTGGCAGCAGAATGGAATAGTACAAAAAGCTGTTCGACAGCTAAAAAAAGAATTTCCAGAACTTTTAGTAATTACTGATCTTTGTTTATGTCAGTATACGGATCATGGTCACTGCGGAATTTTAGAAAACTCTAAAATAAAAAATGATGCAACTTTAAGTAGATTAGCTAAAATTGCACTTTCACATGCAGAAGCAGGTGCAGATATGATTGCTCCATCAGATATGATGGACGGGAGAGTAGCAAAAATAAGGCAGACATTAGACGAAAATGAATTTAAAGAAATAGGAATTATGGCCTATTCTGCTAAATATCATTCATCATTTTATGGTCCATTTCGTGATGCTGCACATTCAGCACCAGGACAGGGTGACCGCAGCAGCTATCAGATGGATGCTGCTAATTCTGATGAAGCTTTAAGAGAAATAGAATTGGATGTTAAGGAAGGCGCAGATATTATAATGGTTAAACCTGCTCTTTCTTATTTAGATATAATTCAAAAAGCCAGTGATAACTTTAATCTACCTCTAGCAGCTTATAATGTAAGTGGAGAATATGCAATGGTTAAGGCTGCAGCAGAAAAAGGATGGATTGATGAAAAAAGTGTTGCTTTAGAAATTTTAACTTCTATTAAAAGAGCTGGTGCAGATATTATTATTACATACTGGGCTGATAATGCTGTTCAGTGGTTAAATGAATAATTAAAATTTAATAAACAGTAAATATGTTGGTTTAAAAATATTAGCTAAGGAGTGATTTAGATGAGAGATAAAAGAAAAAAATCCAGTCAATCTTTTAAAAAAGCGCAAAAATTTATTCCAGGTGGAGTCAATAGTCCAGCTCGAGCTTTTTCGGCTGTGGAAATGGATCCAATATTTATTGAAAAAGGAGATGGTGCTTATCTTTATGATATTGATGGTAATAAGTATTTAGATTATGTAAATTCCTGGGGACCGATGATTTTAGGCTATAATCCACCTCAGGTAATAAAAAAATTAAAAAAACAGCTCAAAAAAGGTACAAGTTTTGGAGCTCCAACTGAAATTGAAACAGAAATTGCGCAATTAATAGTAGATTTTTATCCTGCAGTTGATAAAGTGAGAATGGTTAATTCTGGTACTGAAGCTACGATGAGTGCGATTAGACTGGCCCGAGGATATACTGGCAGGGATAAAATTATTAAACTTGAAGGTTGTTATCATGGGCATGGAGATAGTCTTTTAGTTGATGCAGGTTCTGGGGTTGCAACTCTTGGTATTAAAGGTAGTCCTGGAGTAACTGAGAATACAGCTAAAGAGACAATAGTAGCTCCTTATAATGATCAGGGGGCAGTTGAAAAAGTTTTTGCTGAATATGGATCTGAGATTGCAGCTATTATTTTAGAACCAGTAACAGGAAATATGGGGGTTATTGCTCCTGAAGCCGGTTATTTAGAATTTTTAAGAGAAATCACCCGCAAAAATGATTCACTTTTAATTTTTGATGAGGTAATGACTGGTTTTCGCCTGGCCCGGGGAGGAGCTCAAGAATTGTATGAGCTTGAGCCTGATTTAAGTACTTTCGGTAAAATAATAGGTGGCGGAATGCCTGTTGGTGCCTATGCTGGCAAAAAAGAAATTATGGATTATGTTGCTCCTGTTGGGTCGGTTTATCAAGCAGGAACTTTATCTGGTAACCCGATGGCTATGCAGGCAGGATTAGCTACTTTAAAAAAATTAAAAAACAAAAAAATATATGATCAGTTAGAAGCAAAAGCAGAAAAACTGGAAAAAGGATTTAAAAAGAATATTAAAGAACTTAACTTCCCTGCTTATTTTAATCGAGTTGGTTCCATGTTTACTTTATTTTTTACTGAGAAAAAAGTAAAAAATTATCAGGATGTTAAAAACTGTGATTTAGATCTTTTTGCAGCTTATTTTAAAGAAATGATTAACCAAGGTATTTACTTACCTCCATCACAATTTGAGGTCAATTTTCTTTCTCTTGCCTTAACTGATGAGGATTTAGAAAAAACTATTACTGCTAATTATCATGCTTTAAAAAAATTGAAGGCTGAATTATAATTTAAAGTATTTAACACTTTTTAAAATAGTAAAAAATGAAATAAGCACCTACTCTTATATTGTCAATTAAAATAATTTAAACTTGTATTCTTGTATTAATGTATTAAAAATATTATAATATTAGGAGGAGGTGTTAGATATTAATAATAATTATAGTTTAAATGAACTTATTAATGTTGAAGCTTTACAGGGTATACAGGATAAATTTGCTGATGCGACAGGTTTAGGAGCTGTAATTGTTGATAGAGAAGGAAAACCTATTACCAAACCCAGTAATTTCACTTCTTTTTGTAATACAGTTAGATTATGTAACAAAGGATTTCAAAACTGCAAATTATCTGATTCTCAGGGAGGTGTAAATGCCAAAGAACGCGGCAGACCTGAACCATATATTTGCGAACATGGGCTGATAGATGTGGCTGCGCCTATTATTTTGGAAAACAGTTTCATAGGCACTATTTTATGTGGTCAAATAATTTCCGAAGAAGAAGGAAGAGAAAAAACATTTGAGCGAGTCAAAGATAGAGTTAAGGATTATGATATTGATTTTGAAATCTTAAAAGAAAAATTTAATAATGTTGAAGTTTTGCCTCATGAAAAAATAGTAGCTGCAGCAGAATTTCTTTCTTTATCAGCAAATTATATAGCTAAAATGGGATTAGCAAATATTTATCAGCAGGAATTAATCGAAGAATCTAGAAATAGAAGACAGTTAGAAGAACATTTAAGAACTAAGCAATTAAAAATATTACAATCACAAGTAAATCCTCATTTTTTATTTAATGTTCTTAATTCAATTGCAAGATTAGCTTTAATAGAAAACGCTAATGAAACAGAAGAAGTTACTTATGCTCTTTCCGATCTGCTGAGGTATAGTTTAAGAAACATTGAAGAGATAGTTAATCTAGGTGAAGAATTAAATTGTATTAAAGATTATATTGTAATTCAAAAAAAGCGTTATCGTGATCAATTTAAATTTGAGATTGATATTGATGAAAAGCTTTATGATATAAATATTCCTTTATTATCTATTCAACCACTCATAGAAAATTCAATTATTCATGGATTTAAAGAAAGAGATTCTGGTACTATTGAAATAAAATCAAAAGAAATGAAAGAAAAGGTTGTTATAATTGTTAAAGATGATGGTGCCGGAATAAATCGCAATATTTTAAATAATATTTTAAGTTATGAAGATGAAAACAAAGAAAAAATAACTACTCATATTACTGGTATTGGAATAAATAATGTGCATAAAAGATTAAAATATTATTTTGGTGATGAATATGGACTTGAAATTAATAGTCGGTTAGGTAAGGGAACAAAGGTTAAAATGAATTTACCTAAAAATTATAATTAATGATTATTTTTAAATTAAAATCCTTATTTAATGAAGTTTATAAACCAATCCAAAAATGGGAGGATTGTAATGTACAAAATAATGATAGTTGATGATGAATATCTTGAAAGAAAAGCTCTTTCAATTATTTTAAAAAATAGATGTACTATTAAAGATGAAATAGAGATAGTTGGAACTGCTGCTAATGGAGAAGAGGCTGTAGAAATTGCTAAAAAAAATAAAATTGATATTATCTTTATTGATATAAAGATGCCCAAAAAAGATGGGCTGCAGGCTATAAAAGAAATAAAAAATATTTTACCTGAGTCAAGATTTGTTATAATGACAGCTTACGATGAATTTGAGTATGTTCAAGAAGCATTAAAACTAAATATAGAAGAATATCTTTTGAAACCTGTAAAGCCAGCAAAAGTAAATTCTGTGATTAAAAAAATAAACAAAAAAATAAAAAAAAGAAGAGAAGAAGAAAAAGCAAAAGAAAAAATGAAAGAAAAATTAGACATGGTTATTCCTTATATAAAAATGTCTTTTGTTTTTGATCTTATTTTCTTAGATATTGATACTATTGAAGAAATTAAAGATAGAACTAGTTTTTTTAATATAAAAGACCTTCCTTCAGCTGTAATGATTGCCGATATAGATAAATTTGCTAGAAGAACTGTTAATCAAGATGAGATAGAAAGACAGCTGTTAAAAAAGAAGGTTTTTAATATAATAAAAAACTTTGGAGCTGATTATCCATCTTTAATGATTGTTCCAATGTCAAGTGATAAAATTATAATATTATATTTTGGAAATGAAAAATATAAAAATAAGCATATAAAAGATTGGCTGCGTCAGATTGCTAAAAAAATGGTAGATAATATAAAGGAAAAAACAGATTTTACAATTACAATTGGAATAGGAAGTTATTATAGTGACCCTAAGTTAGTTGATCGTTCTTATTATGAAGCACTGGGATCAATTAGAAATTCTTTTCTTTTAAAAGAAAGAGCTGTAATTCATTGGGAAGATGTAAAAAATAATGATTATGAAGAACTTGCCTATCCTTATGAGATTGAGCTAAAGTTATTAGAAAAATTAAAATCCAATAAGCTAAGCCAATTATCAAATTTAATAGATACGCTTTTTGGAAATTGGAAGATCGATGATAATTTTAATTCGATGATGGTAAAGTCTAGATTGTTAGAATTAATGGGGGTTTTATCAAGGGCTGCAGTAGAGGCTGGAGCCAAATATAAAAATGTTTCACCTTTAAATTATAAATATATTAAGGAACTTTTTGATATAAATACTGTAATTGATTTAAAAGAATGGTTATATTCATTATGTATTAAACTTTCTCAAAAAATTGATGAAGTAGATGAAGAGTTCAAGGAAAAAATAATTTATGATGGTGTAAAGTATATTAATTCAAATTTTACAAATGATATTTCTTTAAATGAAGCTGCCGCTGCCTCAAATCTAAGTTCTCATTATTTTAGTAGAATTTTCAAAAAAGAAATGGGTTGTACATTTAAAGAATATATTACAGAGTTGAGAATGGAAGCAGCAAAAAGGAAGTTAAATAAAGAAAACGAAAATATTTCAAGTATAGCAAAAGAGATTGGATATAATAATCCTGGATACTTCAGTCGTGTTTTTAAAGAATATGAAGGTGTATCCCCTTCAACATATAGAGAATCATAAAAATAAAATAGATTAGTTAAAGATGGTATTAATTTTAAAATTAATACCATCTTTTTTGTTATATAGGAAACTATGCTTTTGCAGGAATGTGGATAACTTTGTAGAAAGATAAAAATATTATGAGCAAAAA